>CAKUEV010000057.1 GCA_934646845.1 uncultured Slackia sp. | reverse complement strand
CGGAAATCGGAGGCGTCGCCGTTAGGCGTGGCCCCAAGCAGGTTCGCCATGAAATGAGCGTGCGATTTGAAGCCGAAAAGGCGGCAGAGCGCGAACGCCTGCGCGATTTGTTCGGGCGAGGTATGGCGCTTGTTCGCCTCGAGCACGTGCTCGTCGAGGCTTTGCACGCCCATTTGGATTTTGGTGCAGCCGAGCGCGCGCATAAGGGCGAGCGACTCGCAGTCGATGGAATCGGGGCGCGTTTCGATGACGAGGCCCACGTTGCGGTGCGCGGCATTCACGTTGCGCTCGTGCTCGCGGAAAACGTCGTCGAGCGTGGCGGTTTGCATGGCCGATACGTGTTGCCAAGCGTGATTTTCGCCGTAGAGTTCACGAATCGCCTGGGCGTGCGATTCGCTGCCTTCGTATACGCGCTGTTGGGCTTTGGCGCATGCTCGAGCAAGCGTATCGGGGTCGTGCGAAATGCCCACTTCGTCGTAGAACGCGCGTCGCTCGGCTTCGTTTTGGTGGGCGAATGCACGCGTCGCGATGGGCCGATTGGCCGAATCGATGACGGCGTCGATTCTGTCGTGGTCATTTTCGTCGCCGACTTCGCCCCTTTGCGTAAGGGGGTTGTCGAGCGGGACGATCGCCGGGGTCTTCTCGCGTTCGTTGTCGGCGCGCTTCGCGTCGCTTTCTTCTGCGTCGTTGAGCGCGCGGAACAATTCGCGCACGAACCAGATGCGATAGCCTTCGGGGTAATCGTTCCATGTGCCGCCCAGCACGATGAGCTCGATTTTGTCAGTCACGTGTCCCATGCTCTCGAGTGCTCGAAGGCGCGACGACACCTGCAAATAGGGGTCGAAGCAGTTGCGTTCTGCGCGTTGGCATGCGGGCTCGTTGTGCAAATAGCTTTTCGGCATGCGCACGTCATTGGGGCAATAGATGCACGCGCCCGAGCAGAGCCACGGCTTGGTTATGACGGTGATGGTGGCGACGCCCGATGCGGTGCGGCGAGGTTTCATGCGCAATGTTTGAAGCAGAAGGGCGTCTTCGTTGGTCGAAATGTTCCACGAGGCCCAGCGCTGCGGGTCGCTCTCGCGCACTTTGAGAAAAAACGGCAGTGCGCGTCGCTTCGAGATATGCGATTGGTTTTCGCGTATTCCCTGGTTGTGGGCGCGCACGATATCTTCGAGCTCGTTTGCCGTGAGCGCGCGTTCAAGCTTGCGAACGCGAGCGAGTATGTCCAAAATGAAATCTTCCATACGCGAATTGTAACGGAAGGCGTGATGCGATTCCGATTCGCGCCGACGTCGTTTTCAAAAAGTCGCGATTTGCGCAGGTTTTTCAAATTGCCGCGAGTAGCTCATTAATGCTCAGGACTTTGGGCCGGGATTCGCGCCTAACTTTTCGCTCGCCTTGCGCCGGTGATTCTAAAACCTGCGAAAATAAAGCATTTTGCTGCATCAAGCGGTTTCGATAGATGGGCGGCTATTCCCCCCGACCCCATGTCCAGCTTAACGGATCGTTCGGTGTACGCCAGTCGCATGGGTCTGGCGTGGCGAATGTCCGCGTGCCGGCGATGATGAAGTCGATGCCTTGGCGGAAGAGCTCGAGGTCGGTGTCGTTCGCGGAGATGCGCGACCATTCGCCGCCCGCATTGGAATCGTTGCCCTGTTCCTCGAGTTCGAGCTGGCGTTTCGCCGCGACATCGATGAAGCCAGTAAGGAACGAGCGCAGTACGCCATACATGACCTCATATACCTTGAGCGGCATGCCTTGATCGGCATGCAGGTAGTAGACGCTTCGTTGATGCTGTTGCGGCGGGTTGAGCTGCGTTTGAAGCTGCATAATGCGAATGTTGGGGTGGCGAAGGTTTACCGTGAGAATCGATTCGCAAGTGCGATGCAATGTGTCTTCCCAAAACTCTCCCGGGACGGGGGCATTGTCGTACTCGTCCATCATTTTTTGAATTACAAGAAAGAGAAGTTGTTGCTTGGATGGAACGTAGGTGTAGATGCTCATGGTTCCCATGCCAAGATTATCGGCCAAGGCACGCATAGAAAACTTCCCGTAGCCGTGCTCGTCAATCATGCGAATTGCTGCATCGACCACCTGCCCTTGCGAAAGTGATCGTTCCATGCCGGGCTTTGATTTGCCCGTACGATTCTTGGCTTGTTCGCTGGTGGTTTTCTCGGCCACAGACGCTCCTTGGATGGTATAGAGGTCCTTGCTTCGCTCGCTTTTAATGGCGGGCTTCGTTTTGATTGAATTCTAACGCTTTGTTATGCAGCCAAGGAGCGATTGCACTCATTCTTCCCATAAGTTGCGTCAATGCATGGTGCGCTAATCGAGTCATTCGAAATGTTTTCAAACAGTAGTCTTGAAATACTCCGTACAGCGTACTAAGATACGTCTTGTCGTAAAGCCGTACTATGTACGGCCTTGTATTGAGGATTCGTCAAGGCCGTCGGCGCGTGTTTTGCGCGTGAAGGAAGGGGCGTCGTTGCGGAATGGAGCCGCGTGACGCCGAGTTGATTAAGGGAGGAACATTGGCAGAAGGGACTGAAGGGCTTTCCCGCCGCGGTTTTGTGCGCGCAGCAGGACTGAGCCTTATTGGTGCTGCGGCTGCTGGTGGGGCATTGGGCCTCGCTGGCTGTTCGAGCGACAATGCCCAAAGTGGCATGGCGGTCGAAAACAAGGGCGGTTGCGGCGATTTCAATGAAAGCCTGTACACCGACGCGTTTCCAGTAAAAACGCGCAACGTGCCCGTGATCGATGTCGAAAGCGGCATCGTGCGTCAGGGCAATGTTGCGTTCGAGATGCGCTCCATCGCGGAAAATGAAATTGTTCGCACCGAGGAAACCGACGTCTTGGTATGCGGCTGCGGTCTTACGGGGTCGGTTGCTGCATTGGCTGCGAGTGACGACGGCAAGACTCGCGTACTTTGCATTGAGAAGATGTCTAAGGGTCGCGGCATGTTTGAGGGCATGGGCGTTGTTGGCGGCAGCGTGATGGAGGCTGTCGGCAACGTGGTTGACAAGGCAGAGATGATGGACCGCATGCGTCATGCTGCGTACTATCGTGTCCCCATCGACCCCATTAAATTGTGGGCGGATCGTTCTGGCGAGGCCGCTGATTGGCTGCAGGAGAAATTCGATGAGGGCGAAGCTGGCATCGTCGAGGTTTATAAGGCCAACAACCCGAATGCGCATAATTTCGATGTCCCGCAGACGGAAATCGAATTCAAATGCGAGCAGTGGAGCGAGACAACGACGAAAAATGCTGGTGGAGCCGGCATTTACATTGTCGCAGACCTAGCCAATACGCTGGGCAAGCGCGAAAATGCTGACCTGCGCTACAATACCGCGGCTGTGCAGCTGGAGCGCAACGACGAGGGACGCGTAACGGGCGCCATTTGCAAAGACTCCGACGGCTATTTCCGCGTGAATGCTTCGAAGGGCGTTGTGCTGGCGACGGGCGGCTTTGATGCGAACCCCGCCATGCTCAAGGCGTGGTGCCGCGCCGAAGACATTGCCGCATGTGCGAGTTGGTGCCCCAATGAGGGCACGACGGGCGATGGCCAGCTGATGGGATTGGCTGTAGGCGGCCAGATGGATCCGCTGCCCGCGGCTATCATGAATTTCGACTTCGGCAGCCCAGATTCGTTCTATGCGAGCAATCTGGGTATTACGGCGCTTGTCGCGCAGGGCATTATGATTAACGAGCAGGGCCGTCGTTTCTGCAGCGAGGGCCTGCCGTTCCAGGCGCGCTCCAATGCTATTACGGCGCAGGCTCATTATGGCACGAAAACCTTCCGTGTGGCTTCTACCACCCAGCTCGGCAAAAACGCTGATGCTATTCTCGAGAAGCTGCAGCCCTATATTGAGAAGGATTGGGCGCATGAAGCATCGAACCTCGATGAGCTCGCTGAATGGATGGGCGTGCCTGCTGATACGCTGAAGGCCGAAGTTGCGCAGTTTAATACCTTTGTCGACAACAAGAAAGACGAGATGTTCAATCGTCCAATGGCCAAGGCTACGAAGGTCGAAGGTGAAAAGTACTACGCCATCAAGCATCAGTCGTCTATTTTGGCGACCGTGTCGGGCTTGGTCGTGGACCACCATTGCCGTGTGCTCGATTACGATAACGAGCCTATTGAGGGTCTGTTTGCTGCGGGCGGTGCGTCGGGCGGCTTCTTCTCTGGTAACTATCCGCGCCATATTTTCGGCCCGTCGGTTGGCCGTTGCGTGACCTTTGGTTATGTTTCGGGCCAGACCGCCGCGCAGGGGGTGAACTAAATGACTGAAGAAATGAAGGAAGCCGCCCAGGTCGAAACGGCGAAGGCGGAAAAGGTCGGCAAAAAGCGTTGGCCTGTTGTCGTGGGCGTTGTCATTGCCGTGTTCGTTGTTGCTGGTATCGGCGGTTTTGCATGGCACAATACGCCGAGTTTTTGCGGCACAGTATGTCATAGCTCCATGAGCGAACATGTTGATAATTACTATGGCACCGACGATACGAATGGAGCGGGCCTTGCCCATTGGCATGGCGTGAACGAGGGCACGACGTGCCTCGACTGCCATAAAGCCGACATTAACACGCAGGTTGCTGAGCTTGGAAGTCAGCTGTCGGGCGATACCGACAATCTGGGCTTGGCCGATCGCTATTATGTCGACAACGAGACGTGTCTGTCGTGTCACGGTGATAGCTATGAGGCGCTTGCCGAGCAGACTGCCGATCTGGAACCGTACAATCCGCATGATTCCCCTCATGGCCAGCTGAATTGCAATGAGTGCCACAAGGGCCATGCCCAGCAGGTTGATACTTGCGGCCAGTGCCATCCTAATGGCGGTCAGACGATGCGTGGAACGAACTAAAGTAGATACGCTCGTCGCCCCTGTTGTTTCAACGCTGGCAGTACGGGATGTCTTGCGTGATTTTTACTGCTCGCTTTTTTGTAAGCGAAGTTCAGCAATAGCGCTCTAGATGGAAACGTACGTTCTTCTCCATAAAGGCCCTGCATTATGCGGGGCCTTTTGTATGGGCTGTTTTCGCAGATGTTGCGCCGCTTGTCGTTATAGGGCGCGGGGCGCGCATTGCAACGGGTATAATCGCCGAAGCTAGCTTTGGCGGCCAAGGGCCGTCGGCATCGTTTGCGGCGTGGAGCCGCGGGTTGAAAGGAAATTCTTCATGGATATCGCTGCAGAATCGCTGCGTTTGCACGAGCAGTGGCAGGGCAAGCTCAATACCGTTCCGAAGATGGACATCAAAACGCGTGAAGATCTGGCGCTGGCGTACACGCCGGGCGTTGCTGAGCCGTGCCGCAAAATCGCCGACAATCCCGCCGATGCTTACAAATACACCATGAAGGCAAACACAGTGGCCGTGGTTTCCGATGGTTCGGCAGTGCTCGGCCTGGGCAACATTGGTCCTTTGGCTGCGATGCCTGTTATGGAGGGCAAGTGCGCCCTGTTCAAGGCTTTCGGCGGCGTGAACGCTGTGCCTTTGTGCCTCGATACGCAGGACGTCGATGAAATCGTCGACACCGTGAAGCGCTTGGCCCCGAGCTTCGGCGGCATCAACTTGGAAGATATCTCTGCGCCGCGCTGCTTCGAAATCGAGCGCCGTTTGATCGACGAGCTCGATATTCCCGTTTTCCATGACGATCAGCACGGCACCGCCATCGTCGTGCTTTCTGGCGTGATCAATGCGCTGCGCCTGACGGGCAAGAAGAAGGAAGAATGCCGAGTTGTCGTCAACGGCGCTGGTTCGGCCGGCATCGCTATTGCGAAGCTGCTGCTCGATTACGGTTTCAAGAATCTGCTTCTGTGCGATAGGTGTGGCATTATCTCTTCGACCAGCGAGGGCATCAACGAGGCGCAGCGCGCAATGCTCGCCACGACGAACCTCAACGACGAAAAGGGCGGCCTTGCCGACGCCATGGCCGGTGCCGACATTTTCGTGGGCGTTTCTGCTCCGGGCATCGTGAGCGCCGAAATGGTTCAGTCGATGAACGAGGACGCGATTCTGTTCGCGATGGCTAATCCGACGCCCGAGATTTTCCCCGACGTTGCGCGCGCTGCCGGCGCCCGCGTGGTGGGCACGGGTCGTTCCGACTTCCCGAACCAGATTAACAACGTGGTTGCATTCCCCGGCATTTTCAAGGGCGCCCTCGAGGCTCGCGCGACGCGCATCACGAAAGAAATGAAGCTTGCTGCTGCCGAGGCGCTCGCTGCGCTCGTGAGTGACGAGGAGCTTTGCGAAGACTTCATCATGCCTGAGCCGTTTGACCCGCGTGCGGTCGAGGTCGTGGCTGCCGCCGTGGCCAACGCTGTCGAGTAGGCTGAGCTGAGCTTTTGACGGGCGAGGGCGCTTCGTGTATGCGAAACGCGATTCTCGCCTTGCTCGTAAGATATTGTTTGAAGCGGCGCTTTGTGAGAAGCGCCGCTTTTGTTTGGCGAAGAGCGCGGGAGCGTAAGCTCTCGTTATTTCAGGGGAACCGCATTGGATGCAACGACGATCGATTTTCTGCGACAGGTGAACAACGACTTCTATACGCGTTGTGCACCCTCGTTTTCCGCGACGCGCAACGCCCCGTGGATTGGTTGGCGCACGTGTTTGGAAGCGGCGCAAGGTTGCGGCGTCCTGCGGCTGTGCGACGGCGCGGGCGTGCATTCGTGCGATGACGATGGCAGACAGCCTAGCGGCGGCGCAGATGCGCTGCCGTTCGACGACGCGGATGCTCGTTCATGCGATGACGCGGGCGTGTGTTCATGCGACTGCGCAACTGTGCAGCCTGGAACAAACCGAAAGGGCACTTCCGTTCGCGTGCTTGATGCGGCGTGCGGCAATATGCGCTTTGCTGCGTTTCTCCGTGAAGAACTTCGCGGCCGTCACATTGACTACTTTGCCGTCGACGACTGTGCGGGGCTGGTTCCGCACCTGCCTGCTGGCGAGGGCTTTTCCGCTTGTTTCCAAAACCTCGATATCATTGGTGAGCTCGCGGCCGGCGTGGGTTTGGCGACCGCAATCGATGCTGACGCGTGTGATCTGGTCGGATGCTTCGGGTTCTTCCACCACGTTCCCTCGTTTGAGCTTCGTGCGCAGCTTATCGATGCGCTTCTTCAAAAGGCGGCCCCGGGTGGTATTGTGTGCGCGTCGTTTTGGCAATTCATGGGCGATGAGAAGTTTGCGAAAAAGGCTGTAGCGTGGAATTCGAAGGCGACGAGCGAGCTTGTCGCTGCTGGCCTCGATGCGTCTCAGCTTGAAGCAGGCGATTATTTCCTCGGATGGCAAAACGAACCTGGATTGTGGCGTTATTGTCATCATTTCGAAGAACGGGAAATCGATGCGCTCGTCGATTCCTTATGCAGCCAAAACAAAGCTCGCGAGATTGCTCGTTTTTCCGGCGACGGAAAGAGCGGCGCGATGAATCGCTACGTGGTGTTGCGGAAACGCTAGGTGCTAAGTTGCCGAATGGCTTCGGGAGCCTTTCGCGCGTCCGCGAGTTTCCATCCGTTCGCTGCAACGACATATCGCAATGAAAATGGCCCGTCGCGGGCCATTTTCATTGATTGGATTGGATTGTGCTGTTGGCTCGTGCCTATTGATCTTTATGCGAGCACAGGAGCAAGATGCCGCCAATGAGGTTCACGAACAGAAGCGTGCACACGCCAAATGCGGTGGTATTGCGCTTCTTGCCCTTGTAGATTCCCCAGCTGATGATCGTCATGGGAAGCATCCATGCGAGCGGAATGATCAAAAGGGCGCAGGTGATGGTCGAAACGAGGCACAGGATGAAGTTGATGAGGCGCAGTGTGCGATCGGAATCGGACATGGGGTAAATCGCGCCATTATACGCGCCTTGATAGGCGGGCTGGCCATATGGTGCCTGGTAGGCATTCTGGTAAGGGTTTTGTTGTGAGGGGTCGGGTTGGGCGTAGTAACCCTGCTGCGTATTGGCATTGGGGGCAGCATAGCCGTTTTGGGTGCCGTAGGGTTGCGCGGGCGGCTCGTAAGGCGCATAGCCTGATTGCGTTTGCGCAGGGGCCTGAGGCGCGCTCGGCTGCGCCATGTCGGTGTTGACGGGCATGGATGGCTCTGGGGCATCGAAGGGTGATGCGGGAGCGGGAGGAACGGGAGCGGCCGGCTTTGCGGCTGGCTCACTCACCTCGGAGACCAAGGGAGCGCCGCAGGATTCGCAGAACTTCGCGCCTTCGACAGATTCTTTTCCGCAATTCGGGCAGTTCATGATGGCTTCCTTTCAAGAAGGGCATTTCAGCGGGAATCAATAGGGCCGATTTGGCGATTGTTGCCGCTTTGTTGACTGATGCTGAGATTGTATCGTACTCGGGACCTGCGAGGGACGG
This sequence comes from uncultured Slackia sp., assembly GCA_934646845.1. Lineage (GTDB taxonomy): Bacteria > Actinomycetota > Coriobacteriia > Coriobacteriales > Eggerthellaceae > Slackia. Next base: position 1,536 of record CAKUEV010000057.1, on the reverse strand, counting down.
CATGCGGCTGTCTTTACCGAAATGCGAAACGCTTGTCGGTTTCGCGTAAGGGCGCCTCGCGAGTAGCCATAGGTGCCAACCGGTGGCGGTACCGGCAATGTGAATCGATGGCTGCTTGAGGTGCTGCGGCGCCATGTCGTCGTTCTTTCTTGCGCTAAGATGGCGGCGTGTATTCTTCGTGCGCGGCGCCCGCCGAGCGTTGTGGTGGCGCATGGCCGTATTACGTTCCCTCTTTTCCATGAAAGGCTGGCGATCGGTGGATATTCTCGTGAGTGCGTGTTTGCTCGGCTATTCGTGCCGTTACGATGGCGGGTCGAAGCCTTGCGAAGCGGTACGCAGCCTTGCCGATTCTGGTCACGTTCTTATTCCTTTGTGTCCCGAGGTCGAAGGCGGCTTGCCGGTGCCCCATGCGCCGTGCGAGCTGCGCAAGACGCCCGATGGCGTGCGCGCGATTTCCATTGATGGGGTTGATTGCACGGCTCAGTATGAAGCGGGTGCGCGCATCGCTGTCGAGAAGGCCCAATCGAGCGGAGCGCGCGTCGCGATTCTAAAATCGAAAAGTCCCTCGTGCGGATGCGGAACGGTGTTTGACGGCACCTTTTCTGGAACGCTTTGCGAGGGGTGGGGCATTGCTGCCGCTGCGTTGCGTGACGTAGGAGTGCGCGTAATAGATGAGAACCATGTGGCAAATCTTGAAGCGTGGAACGTGCCTCGTGATGTGGACGTACAATAGCCGAGTTTTGCAGGAAGGCATCGGCTCAGTAAGCGTGAGTGCGATGCGTTTCTGCCTGGGCAATGAATAGGCGGGCGCGCAATGACTGAAGATAGGCAAATCGAAAACAACAACGAATCTAACCAGGCATCGGAAGAGCCTCGCGAGCGCGTGGACACTCCTGCGAAGAAAAAAGCAGCCGTTGTGGTCGGCTGTCTTATCGTTGTCGTGCTCGTTGCCGCAATTATTTTCGTGCTTATGCCCCGCGATGCGGAAAAGGGTTCCGGCTCGTCGATGTCCGATGCCGCGCAAGCCATCGAAAACGAACAGCCCACTGCTGAGCAGCAGGCCGCGGCGGAAAAGGGAACGCTTGGCATGCGTATTTCTGCCGAGGGATATGACGCCGAGACGGCATCGCCTGCCATTGCTCACATCTCTGGCACGAGCGACGCTGGCGAAGCCGTGGATTTTTGCACCGCGCTCACATTGAACGCATCGACGCGCGTGCAAATTGACCCGGGCACCTATGAGGTTGAAATCATTGCCCCCATTAACGCCGACGGCTCTATGTTCGAGGCTCCGGAGCCGTTCAAGGCCGTCGTGAAGGCGTCGGGCATCGCCGAGGTTGCGAAAAAGATGGCGTTCATGCCTGCTGGCGAGGCGGCCGATGCCGCGTCGGATGCCGCGAGCAAAGTTGCTCAAGCTATGGATATGAATGACGGCACGATTGCCGAAAATGCGGCTGAAGTTGCTGCGAGGAATGCTGCAGCATAGGCCATTTCTTTTGTGCGCTCTTTGCGAACTCGTTTTATACGCCCGGGGCG
>CAKUEV010000056.1 GCA_934646845.1 uncultured Slackia sp. | reverse complement strand
GTTTCTTCGATGCCTCTGGCTACATCATGATGGCCATCATGATGACGGGCGGCGTGAGTCTTCGTGCCTTCGGCCTGGTGCCGAATTGGTTCATCGCCTTCTTCTACACCGGCCTCGGCATTGCCTTGGCGCTTTCGGGCATGAGCTTCCTGGGCCGCTTCGCTCGCCGTGGCAACCTGCCCGTTCCCTGCCCCGTGCTTTTTCGCTCCTTCTCTCGCGAGTAGCATTCGATTCAAAACCTGCTAAATGCTCGTAGCGTTTAACAGGCCGCGATAAGCGAGCTCGTTACAATGACTCCTTCGTTAGCCCTCCCCTGCTTCCAGTGTGCCTGACTGGCTTCGGAAGCAGGGGTTTCTTTTGTCTGCAAACCTGCTTAATGCTCGTAGCATTTAACAACTTCTGGGCTTTTTCGTCCAACATAAAAGGCCCCGACGTATGCCGGGGCCTTGCTGCGGGCTTAAAGTCTTTTACGCCTCGATAGCTTCCGCGTCGTCTCCGTCGTATTCTCGATGATCGGGAATCAGGAAGATGAAGACCAACGAGCTGATGAGCAGCATGAAGGGGTAGAACAAGCACGGAATAATCTGGAATGCCGTTATTGCGTAGCCGGCGCTTGCAGTCGTTGCAATGGCGATGAGCATTTGCGCGCCATAGGGGATGATGCCCTGGAAAACGCATGAGAACGTATCGAGAATAGATGCGGTCTTGCGACGCGAGATGTTGTAGGTTTTCGCCATGTCTGCCGCGATGGGATTGGCCATAACAATCGCCACGGTGTTGTTCGCGGTTGCGATATCCATGCATCCAACCAAGATGCCCATGCCGAGCTGACCGCCTTTGCGGTTCTTGAACGTGTTCTTGATGGCGTTGAGCAGCCATACGAAGCCGCCATATTCGCGAATGAGCGCGCAGATGGCGGAGACCAGAATGGCAACCATCGTGGTCTCGAACATACCTGCGGCGCCGGTGCCCATGCTTGTGAGCAAATCGGTTGCGGCGGTGGCTCCCGTTGCAACCATGATAATGGCGCCGGAGAGAATGCCCAGAAGCAAAACGATGAAGACATTGATGCCAATAATGCCGCCCGCCAAAACAATCAGGTACGGGATGAGCTCGATAAGCTCGTAGTCATGAATTACCGTGCCCGTGATGTTCGCGTTGAACGACAGCACCAAAATAATTGCGAGCGATGCCAGCGCGGCAGGCATCGCAATCTTAAAGTTCTCGCGGAACTTGTCCTTCATCGCGCATCCTTGACCTTGGCACGCCGCGATTGTCGTGTCCGAGATGAAGGACAGGTTGTCGCCGAACATCGCGCCGCCCATGACCGACGCTACGCAAAGCGGCAGATCGAAACCGGAGGCTGCGGACACAGCAACAGAAATGGGCGTGATGAGCGTGATGGTTCCCACCGAGGTTCCCATGGCGAGCGAAACGAAGCAGCTCACAACGAACAGGACGGCCACCGCAAACTCAGGCGGGATGAAAGAGAGCATGAGGTATGCGACGCTTTCGGCGCTGTTGCGGCCTACGGTGCCCACGAATATGCCAGCTGCCATGAAGATGAGAATCATGGTGACGATCGTCTTGTCGCCAATGCCGCGGCCCATGATGGCCAGCTTGTCATCGAAGCTGAGTTTGCGATTCTGGAAACATGCCACCAGAAGCGCCACAAGGAAGATTACGACGATGGGAATGCTGTAAAAGCCCATCTCGATCTTCAGGACGTACTCGAAGAGAATTCCCAGGCCCAGGTAAAGCACAAGGAATACCCCGATCGGAGCAAGCGCCCGAAGGTTACCTTTTTCCATTTTGATTATTCCTCTCTGTTTGCATAGCTTTTCCATTGTAGCGAGGAATGCGAACGTTCCAGATGACAACAACGGTTATTGCACGTCAAAACGGATGTTTGGCTTCGATATCAAGTTGTGCGAGCTTTTATGCCAAGTTTTGAGCACAGTTGCTCCTCCGCTGGTCAATTGTTTGTTGCCTAGTTTCCGTTCTGCAAACGCGGCCCACGCATTGCTCAACGCCAAAAGGAATGGTTCTTTCTGGTAGTTGGCTTTGAGCCAGTGCCCTATCATGGGACATGCTTTATGCATCTACGGTTTCTGGCCACCATTCGCCCTGGCTCGTTTTTGTAAGCGCTATTCGATGCTTTGGTGGTTGCAGCTAAACGTTAGCGATTTGACAGGCGGTGTGTTGTGGGTAATTCGGTCTCTTCTTTTGCTCCGCTTGATGAAGAGGTTGTTGCGCAATGGCTCGATTCTCTCGATCTTTCATCTTCGACCAAGAATACGTATAAACGGGCATTTAAATCGTTCTGCGCCTTCGTCAGTGACACTTCCCTCGATTTCGATACCCTTACGAAGCGCGACATTGTTTCGTTTCGCGAATACCTTGCTGTTGATAAACGCTTGAAACCAACGACCGTTTCTAATTATCTTGGTGCCGTGAGATCGTTCTTCTCTTATGCGGAAGAAAATGGAATACCCAATATCGCTCGTGGCGTTCGAGGCGAAAGAGCGTCGCGGGATTTCAAGAAAGCCTCCCTCTCCGTCGATCAAGCTCGAAGATTGCTTTCATCCATCGATCGTGAGACGGAAGCAGGCATGCGAGATTTTGCGCTGCTGAATCTTATGCTTCGTACTGGATTGCGCGATATTGAAGTGGTTCGTGCCGATTGCGGCGATATCCAAACGGTATCGGGCGTTGATGTGCTCTATATTCAAGGTAAGGGCCGACCCGGTAAGGACAATTACGTTGTGCTTACCGAAAGCGCTTTGGCGCCGATTCGCGATTATCTTGAACAGCGCAATGATTCACGTGGCAGCTCTCCCCTCTTTACCTCGGTTGCTCGCCGGAATTCTGGAGAGCGGCTTACAACGCGCTCTGTATCTCGCATTGTTAAAGAAGCAATGCGGAAAATAGGAATCGATGACCCTCGCTATACCGCGCATTCTTTGCGCCATACTGCTATTACGTTTTCTCTGCTTGGCGGAGCGAGCGAGCGCGAGGCCCAACAAATGGCCCGTCATGCCGATATCAGCACAACGATGATTTACGCCCACAATATCGATCGCATCAAGAATGCAGCTGAGAACAATATCTCGCGCCTTTTAGACTAAACGCTTTGGAGAAAGGGGCTATTTCATTTCGCCATTCTCGCTAGGTTTCTTAGTACCGATATAAGCGATAGGCATCTAGGTCTGTTAATAAGGATTTCATCTCATACCAACCTCATACCAACCCTATTTTTCTTGCCGCCTCCCATCTCGGTTTTCCTCGAGACGGGAGGTGTTTTTTATACATGGGTTTCCAATAGCGTGACCCTGGCCGATCATTTCCTCTCTTTAGGGTTCCGAGCCTGCCGTATTTATTGGTTCCGAGAGTGCTTACTGCCTCTTCCGCTGCTGGTTTCAATGTTCTTCTGCAAATTTCCGCTCGCGTTTTTAGTTCTAGACCGCTACTTTTAAAACAATCGATACGAACAGGGGATATGAGATAGTTTACTTTGTATAGAGCGCGATATCTTTACTTATTAGATTTTATAACCTAGCAGCAAATTACGACGATATTGTTATGGTGCCGGGCCGACCGTCATCCGATCGACCTCTCTTGGCAGGGTGGGATGCCTTTCGCGCCGTTGAAGATTTCTTCCCTCAGATCCTCGGTCAACTCCAGGAATGCGGCATTAATTGAACCGTCTTTCAGACCCGTAGGGGACGTTCTAGCGGCTTCTAACGCTGGAATTTATGCGGGTAGAGCCCAATACTTGCTTTTGGTACCTAAGACCCTTAAAACGCCTTGAATTCGATGTGGAACTTGCCGTTATTTCGCTTGTTGTACATATCCAGCCTCGAAGCGTTGGCTTACCTGCAATGGACTTTTAGGCTTTTACGTTATAAAATCTTACCGTTCTTAGTGTCACCCTTATGGGTTTGGAAGATCGATGTTTGGAGTTGCTCGTTTTGGCTCAGTCCTCCCCTCTTTCCTCGTTTAATCTTGATGAGGCAATCGCCGAAAGTCTTCGTGCTGAAGCGGAGTTCCGTCGTTACAATGCGTCTGCTACGGCGCTTACTGACTGCCTTGAATCGAATGGCTTTATCGAACTTTCCGTCGACCTTACGCGCGATGAGCTTCTCCAGGGCTATGAAGCTTTGACCTACGTCGAACCTGCTTTGGCCTCATCGGGTATCGCGCATTTCGATTCCAGCATTGGTTCTTTCTCGATTCGGCCGCTTGCTCCGGTAATGACCGTTCCGCCGACCGCTTTGCAGTTTTACTTCGATTTGTTCGGGTTGGGTGACCCTGAGAAACATGCGTATAACGAAGTGCTCGTTAGCTATTTGCATCTTCATGACGATCGTGAGCAGACGTATAAACTTTACGCGTGCGACTCTCTTGCCGATATCGAGTTCCTCCTTTCCTCAATTCGTAATGAGCCTGCGCTCATTTTCACTGGACGTTTTCAGACCCGAAATGGCGCATACCGCATGCCGCTTAATACCCAGCGCGCCCAGCAGCGTACGCTAAATGCGATTTGCGTCGATATTGATCCGTCGCATGATGGCGTCGAGGATGAAGATGGTCCTATGGACCCCGTTGTTTTGGAAAAAATTTTCGAGCGCATTGATGGCAGGATTTTGCCGTCATACGTCTGCCTTACTGGTCGAGGGATTCACCTCTGGTACATTTTCGATGAGCCCTTGCAAACGTTCCGAATCCATAATCCGCGGCGTACGAAATACAAAGCTTTGGCCGATGCTCTCTATGCGTATTACGGCCTCATTTGTTTCGACCTTCCTTGCGTGCTCGATACCCATTGCACTTCGCTCAACCACGGTTTTCGCGCTCCGGGATCGCTTACGAAACGCGGTGAAGTTGTTCGCTGTTTTTGTCCTGCCGACCGCGTTTTCAAGCATTCAACAGTGAATCCGCTTTCGCTTTCTCGCGTTTTGGCTTCTTTCGATCGTTTGCCATACGCTTCTGAACTAGTTCTTTGTGAAGATGACGTACGGTGGAAGTCGTTCGAAGACATTGCTGACGAGATTGAGGCTCGTCAGAAGGCCTTCGAAGAAAAACCCGCAAGCGAAGATCAGCTTGTGTTTATTCGCGATTTATACGAGAAAGGGAATTTGACTCAGGCCGAGTTTGATACTGCCGCTTCATTGAATGCTCCTGGGGCGAGCATCCTTATTCAAAAGGGCGTGCGTCGCCGTGGGCAAAAGCAGGAATCCGGGAATAGGCGTCCCGTTCGTTCTCGCTGGAAGACTCGCCCCCACCCCTTGATTGCAGGTGAAACGGGCGGCGTGTATCAAACGATTTACGAGAATCTGCCAAAAGTGCCTCTGGGCAGGCGATATTTGTCGCTTTATATGCTCGCCGGAGTTGCGTATATGATGGTTCAGCCTGTTAAAACGCGTAAAGAATTGCAGCGCGATTATCTGGATTTGCTGAATACTCCATGGGCAAAAATGGGCACTCCCCTTACCCGTCGAGATATCGATAACGCTTTGATGGGCTACAAGAAGGATAACTGGCAGACGAGGAACTCCGAGGTTCGCACTCTCGGCTTCGATCCATTTGGCGAGCCGGAGAAGCGCAATGGTCGTACGCGTGTTGCTCATCTTGAAGAGGTCGCTCGCCCTGCGTACTCCCAAAAGTCTCGAGACGAAAAAACGGCGGCAATCGCGAGTGTGTTGGTTGAAAACCCTGGCGCGTCGAAGAATTTCGTTTCCAAGGTTACGGGCATCTCGTACCCTACCGTTTTGAAGTACTGGCTTGCTGCGTGTGATTTGGCAAATGTCGATGATACGCGATCGGGCAATCATTCTATATAGTTTATTGTCATGGATGTCGCTCTTTATAGACTAGCTCGCTATCGATGTATAAAATTATCCTGCTATCTAGCTAATAAAATAGTTAGATAGCAGGATAGTAATCTATTTAGCTATTATACAGTTATGGAAAAACGTGCAACCATGCCAGGTCCATCATTTGTGACCTGGGGTTTTGCTATCGCAAGCTCAATTAGTGACCCAGAGGGAAAGTTGCCGAACGTTACAATTTCCTTTACGCATTCGATGAATTCATAGTCTTGTTGGTAGGCGCTTGTAAGAAAGCGCTCGTCGTCAGTCAACCACGCAAAAATAGGAATAGTCTCGTCATTCGTTATATCAGAAAGTACTCCTTTATTGCTCCCCTCCCCTATTGTGGCCCATAGAAGATAGAGCTGTGTTGCTTCCCCCTTAAGAGCCGGGTTGAGAATTGTTGTTCGCGCGGGAACAAACTGGTACGCGTCTCCATAGAGCGGGACGCGTACCGGAAGGCGGCTAGCCATTCTTACGCAGTTCCTTCTTGACGCTTTCCTGAATCCATTGGCTCACGAGGCTTTTGATGTTCACATCTTCGCCTGAATACTTCTTTTCGAAGACGATCCTATCAATGTCGCGCTTAAGGCTAACAGGAATACGGATGTTCATTTGGGTGAGCTCTTCTTCAACGGGAGCCGCTTCAGTTTTCTTTGCCTGTTTGACTCTTTTCTTGGCAACAGGAACCGATGCTTCTTTGGCCTGCTTTGCAGGGGCTTGGACGGCTGGTTCCTCTGTCTCCGCTGCCTTTCTGGGCTTTGGCGCAAATTTACTCGAGAGCATGTCGGCCTTAGCGGCTAGCTCGGGTTTAAGGTCTCCCATCAGAATCTTGTTGGGGTCGGTTCCGGTCCTGCTCATTTACTTCTCGCTCTCTTGCTCTTTGGCGCTTTCGTTATGAAGGAATTCAGCGACAAATGCACGATAGTCGGCAATGGCTGCTGATTGTTTCGGTGCGTCAAAGAGGTCAACCGATTCCATTTGACATTCCATAACGGCTACTGACTGTCGAATGAAGGTGTCATAAACGGGCGCTTCGAAGTATGCGCTGAATTTCTCGGTAACTTCGCGCATGACTTTCATTGCATTGAAGCGAGGGTTGAAACGCGTAAGCAGGATGCCAATTACCTTTGCTTCAGGGTTCAATTTTTTGCTGACCATGGCAAGGGTTTCGGCAAGATCGTTCATGCCTTTTGTTGAAAAAGCGCCCGTATCGGTCGTGACGATGATGCCGCCATCGGATGCTACGAATGCATTGATTGACAATGTCGAGAGGTTTGGCGGCGTATCGATAAGGATGAAATCATAATCATCTTTAACCGATTTCAAGGCATCGCGCATATGCTCATAACGGTCGATTGCGTTAGCGAGCTCAGTCTCTGATGCAAACAAATCGTTATCGGCGGGCATCAAATCGTAATGCTTCGTCTCGTAAATTGCTTCAGAAGCTTCGCAGCGGTTCGTGATAACTTCGTAAGTAGTGTTTTGACCATCGGTGTTAAAACCGGCCCAATCGGAAATATTTCCTTGGGGGTCCATGTCTACAACAAGAACTTTGCATCCAAGTTCATTCAGGCCAGATGCAAGTGCGCCTACTGTCGTTGTTTTAGAGCAGCCACCTTTTCGGTTTGCCACGGAGTATGTTTTACCCATTCTGTACCTTCTACCTGGAATTACTAAATTCGTATCAATCTATCTGGATATCATTTTAGCACGATAATTAGATAACCTCCTATTCCTCTAACAAAATATCTAAGTATCCTGATAGCCTGATACTCCGCTACCTCAATAGCACGATAATAAGAAAGCAAAATAACAAAATAGTAAAGTACCCAGCTAGCAAAATAATGAGGTAGCTGAGTAACGAGCTAGGGAGATAATAAAATAGCGAAATATTAGAATAACCTGATAACTAAGTAAGCAAATAGCAGGATAGCAAACTATTAAAATAGAAAACTCCAAAACTATTTGGCTATCCAGGTAGCAAAATATCCAGCTAATGAGATAGCCAGATAGTGAGTTAGCTGGCTAGAAAGTGATGATGTTAATCAGATAGCAAGCTATCTAAATAGGCAGATAACGAGCTAACTACATATCAAATTCGTTAATTTGTTTGATAGCATGATATTGAGTTAGTAGACTAGCAAAATAACTAAGTAACGGCATAGGAAACTATTCTCATAGCAAGATACTTATCTAGAAAGCTATTGTGCGAATCTAATCGCATTGAAGTTTCAAGTTTTTTGATCGGTTGAGGAGTATGGGCCTTTGCTCGCATTGAAGAAAGATAGAAGATAGCGCGCTATTGAAATAGCCTGCTAGTATGGTAGCTCAATCTGAGCCGGTGCGATCTTCGATCGATTGAACAATGATTCGGGTTGCTCCAATAGGCATTCTCTCATGGTTCGCACTCCCCTACCCTGCGCCCGAAGAGGCTGCGCAGGCTTATACGCTCAGGGAGCTTGAGGACGCGGCATATCCCCCGCTCTTCCCAAGCCTTCTTGAAGGGCAGTTCGCGCGTACAGCTTTGGATTAGGAAGGAACCCCTAGCGTCCTTTCGTATTGAGGGAATATCGAAGCGAGTTCCCTCCCCTGCCCTCCTTATTCGTTCTTGAGCAGCCTGTCTCACCTCTTTTGTTGTCTGCGGAGCTACGTTCGTTCATCCGGCTGTCTACAGGACGTTGTGCGCCAGTGATTTACGTGGATTGACGAGGCTCGTTATGGGCAGGAGGACTGTCTGACGGAGGGATTTGATCTGTGGCAATAAAGCATGAGCTGTTTAGATTCTTGTTTTGAACGAATCGCAGCCAAGGCTTTTGCTTAGAGAAATAGAAGGATTGGTAGCGGAATATCAAACTAGCTAAGTAGCTACATATCCAAATGGTCAGCAGATATCATGAGTCAACGAGATAATTAATGCTGCAAAAAATCATCGATAAGAGTATGGATTGTCGTTCTGAGCAGGCAAAACCCAAGAAAGAGAATTGATAGGTAACTAGACAGATAGATAGCTAGCAAAATAGCAAACTATTGATTACGATTAACAGCGTGAAGGGTGCTTGGTAAGAAGTGAAGAGGCAGCGATGTAACGAGGACGCGGCGGGGATGACGAAAGCGCAACGAGGACGCGGCGGGCAGAGAAGAGGCGCGGTACGCCGAAATAAAAGGCGCTAAAAGCCGTCTCAGAAAGGAACTGGCGCCAACCTCCGAGATGAACTCTAGGCCAAGGACGCATCCTGTTGGCGGCGATAGAGGCGAGGCCGTGAATCGGGATGGTCCATGAGTCGGAGTGGTTGTAGGGCATTCTCACGGAAAAGGACGATGGACGAGGGGCGGAGAGTTTCATGGCCAAATTTGGCCTTGAGAGCGGAAATAAGACCCTATATTGAGAAAAATAGTATAAGTACCCAATTTGGGTTTAAATCATGTCACAGAAGGCATCTCAGACGGATAGTTTTCGGTCGTCATTGCTCCTTTTCGCGCGATGGGAAGAATTCGCTCGGCTCTCAAGCCTAGGGTTCGTGTAGGGGCTCATTGATTTTGTCACGGTGGCCTTGGGGCGAATCGGAGAATGTCGGCCCGCAATTGAATGCGATTAAGGTCGAGGGGGTGCGACGCGCCGAAAGCCAGGGTCAGTGTGTTTGTGGCAAGCCAATGGGTTTGTCTCCCGTTTCCCCAAAAAATGCTCCGTTTTGCAGCACGCCCCGTTCTCGCGATTTTCGATTTAATCGTCGCCTCACCGGATGTGGCGTTCAGCGGACGAGAACGTTGTGCTTTGGCGACCTTTCAATTGGAATTTGCCTAGATTGCGACGCGTTATTTGGCTCCGATATTGATATGGGGTCGTTGGGGATATTTTGAATCTTATTGAAAGCATGGGGCTCGGTATGCAAAAGCCGCTGAAGAGAAGGGCGCTGAAGATTATGGAGCGGTTTTAAGGAACAGTTGAACAATCGGGCGTTGGAGTCTCGTTCTTATAGTACTCCGGTGTTTATTCTTCGGATCGGAGACAGGGCAGCGAAGCATGAGCCCATGCTCGACGCTTCATGCAATCGATCAATCGCTAGGG
>CAKUEV010000055.1 GCA_934646845.1 uncultured Slackia sp. | reverse complement strand
CCGTAGGAATGCCCGATTGCGCAGCGCGCTCGAACACCTCGGTGTAAGCGGGAATGGAGATTTGGGACGTCGTAGGGAAATTACCCTTGCGCATGCGGTCATAAAACTCCTTGGCCGGCATGCTCGCGCCGAAATCGTCGAGATGCTGCTCGGTGTCGAAGAGGAACGGGAATTCAACAAGATACACGCCCTCGCGCTGCACCATTTCAAGCGGCAAATCGCAACACGAGTCGATAATAAGATTGCATTTCGCAGTCATTCTTGGCCTTTCTGAAAGCGATTCCGCGCTCCTTACGCGCAATACTTTGACAGACGAACTATATCAGGTCACAGCTGCATTGGTGCCGCTTTGTCAAAATGGAATCAAATTGTCACTTACGACGAGCGCGCCAAACCCCACGACGCAAAAAGGCGGCATCGAGCCAAAAGCCCAATGCCGCCTTAGTATTCCGCACTCGAAATGAAGCGAGTAATCTTACCAACCGATTTTCTGGCCGCGGAGTTCCGCCACGAGCGCCGCACGACGATGCCACATGCCCTCTTCCAGGCCCACGGGATACGTATGCGGGTTCAACAAGCGTTTCTGCGATTCATCAAGCTTCCCAAGGGCTTCTTTCGCGCGCGCCTGCGCCGCCATGGCGCAACGGTCTTCGGCGGCGAGCACCGATTTGCCGTCACGCGAAAGCGGGCGGAGCAGCGTTTCGCTCGCAAGGCCCGCAAGCGATTTCTGGCGAAGCAAGTCGGACGGATCGATGATCTTATCTTCGGCATTCACCGGTTCATTCACGTCGAAAACCATGTCACCGGCAATGCGGCCATCGTCGAAGAAGAAACGGCGCACATCGATAACGCCCGGAAGCGTAAGTTTGCTCGACATTTCGGTTACCTTGAGGCGAGCCTTCCATTTCGACTCGCTCGGCGATTTCGTCGCCGACAGCTTGTACACGCCGCCAAGCGCCGGCTGGTCATACGCGGTTGCGAGCTTCGTGCCAACGCCCCAGCTCATGACGTTCGCGCCCTGCTCACGAATAGATTCGATCGTATACTCATCCAAATCGTTCGAGAGCACGATGCCGCAATCGGTAAGGCCCGCCGCGTCGAGACGCTCGCGCGCATAACGAGAAAGCCATGCAAGGTCGCCCGAGTCGATGCGAATGCCGGCGAGCTTTTCTCCACGCTCACGCATTTCAAGGCCCACGGTAATGGCATTTTCAATGCCCTTTTTCACGTTGTACGTATCGACAAGCAGAACGCAGTTCGTGGGGAAGCACTTCGCATACGCCCGGAACGCTTCAAGCTCGCTATCGAACGACATAACCCAAGAATGGGAATGCGTGCCCGAAACGGGAATGTCGTAGAGCTTGCCCGCAAGCACATTGGAAGTCGAGGCGCATCCGCCGACAACCGCAGCGCGACTCGCCCACAGCGAACCGCCAGCGCCTTGCGCACGACGCAGACCGAATTCCGCGACAGGCGTTTTCGCAGCAAGGCACACGCGAGCCGCCTTCGTCGCGATAAGCGTTTGGAAGTTCACGCAATTCAAAAGCGCGGTCTCGAGCAGCTGGCATTCAAGAATGGGGCCCATGACGCGAACGATGGGCTCCATCGGGAAAATGACCTCGCCCTCGCGCACCGCGTCGATGTCCACGGAAAGCTTCAGGGCCTGGAGGTACTCAAGGAACTCCGCCTTGAAGAGCTTGCCGCCGCCGGGCGCGTTAAGCCCGGCCAGGTATTCGATATCAGATTCGGTGAATTCGAACCCATCGATCATTTCCGCGAGCTGAGACATGCCGCACGCAATGGCAAAGCCGCCCTTGAAAGGAGCATCACGGAAGAAAACCGTGAAGCACGCCTGCTCGTCGAGCTTGCCATTTTCCCAATACCCCTGCGCCATCGTGAGCTGGTACAAGTCGGTAAGCAGCCCATACGCCAAGCGCGGCGTTCCGTTTTCGACGGTTGGCTCGTCGAGGGTTTTCATCTTGTTACTCCTTTCAAAAAATGGGACAGGAGCTCATTCCTGTCCCATTTTGGGTTATTGCCCGCGGTTCTGGCTCTCGCCGCCCTGCGCCTTATGCGTGCGACGACGAGGACGCCTATGCGTCGAGGTTTCGCTTACCTGAGCCTGTTGCGCGCCTTGGGCCTTCGTTTGAGACAGGCCCGAGGAGCGTTGCCCAGGACGACGTTGCTGCTTGGGCTTATCTTGCTTTTGCACCGCGCCGCGGTTTTTCTGCTGCTGGGGCTTATCGGACGAACGCTTAGGCTGCGTATTCTGGGGAGCCTGGCCATCGCGGCGTTTCGAACCCTGAGCAGTTTGCGAGCTGCGGCGTTTCACGCGGCCCTGGCCCTGCTTCTGCTGGTCCTCGCAACCTGCGGCTTCGCCGCGAGAACGCTGCTTGCGCTGAGAATCGCGCTTCTCTTCAACAGGAGCTTGCGAGGAAGCGGCGCGCGAACGACGACGACGGCGCGAAGTGCGGCCCTGGTCCTCGTCGGCTTCGGCCTTGCGCGATTTGCGGGAGCTCTCGTTATGACGCGCCACGGGCGCTTCAGCGAGCTTATCGGTGCCCGTGAAAATCGAGCGATCGACGATTTCCGCAACCTGCATATTCGGATTCGCGGCATTGATGGCGGCTTCAAGCACGTCGGCGGAAACGGAATTCGGCTTGCCCGACTTTTTATCGACACCCATCTCGGAGACGGGAACGCGCACGCGCTTGTCTTCGACCTGCAGCGTGACGGTTTCGCGAGGCACGTTGATTTCAACGACCTTCGCTTCGCCGCCCGGCACCTTCACCATAGACCCCTGCTTGGGGCAATGGCACTTGAATTCCTTATAGGTATCGGACTCGTAGCGAAGGCAGCACATGAGGCGACCGCACAAGCCCGAGATCTTTTGCGGGTTCAACGACAGATCCTGGTCTTTCGCCATGCGAATAGACACCGGATTGAACTGGCCGCCCAAGCGAGCGCAGCACAGCTCCTGGCCGCAGTGCCCGAAACCGCCGACGATGCGCGCTTCGTCACGCACGCCGATTTGACGCATGTCGATGCGAACGTGGAATTTAGCAGCGAGCGCGCGCACGAGTTCGCGGAAATCGATGCGCTCATCTGCCTCGAAATAGAAGATCGCTTTGTCGCCATCGAAAAGGAATTCGACGGTCACGGGATGCATATCGAGCTTGTATTGCTCGACCATTTCCTTGAAAACAGGCAGCGCCTCTTCGGCCTGAGCCTGAAGATTCGCCCATTTCGCTGAATCTTCGGACGTGGCCTTGCGCATCACGGGCTTCAGGGGGCTTTTAAGTTTCGCGATGGCGTCTTCGGAAACCTCTTTCAGGTTTTCGTCGGCCACGCCGTATTCCAGGCCGCGCTCGGTTTTCACGATGAGCGCATCGCCCGCAGAAAACTCGATTCCATTGGGATCGAACCACAATACCCGAGGGTTATAGGTAAGCCTGACGGCAGCGACGTTAGGCATAGAGAACCTCTCTTATCTCGAAAAGCATCGACTCGATGCTCACTTGCGGAGAAACATTATACGAAATGGCGTCTTCACAGGCGCTCACGCATTCCTGCGCGCGCGTAACGCGCTCGAGCGTGGTGCGGGCAGCGGCGTCATGAATAGACGCAGCCACATCGACGTTGACGACGAGAGAATCGTCGCCTGCACAGCATACTCCTACGTCGCGAAGCCATGCGCGAGTTATCGAGCACATTTGGCGCAACAATTCCATGGACGCCGCGCTCATGGCACGCTTCTGGCGGGCCTCAAGCTGCTTGAGAGCCGAAGCCTGCAGGAATTCAGCCTTCTCTTCCAAATCGCGCTCTTGTTCACGACGCACTTCATCGAGCGGCGTTTTGGACGCCAAAACCAAATCGCGTGCATACTCAAGAATATCGAGGTCGTCTGCGCGCAAAAGAGAGCCCATGGCGCTTATGATCTTCGTGCGAAACACGCCTCGCTCCTTGGAGCGTAAAAATTGGGCCGCCTTCGTGATGGAGCCGCCCACCGCCTGAATGGCAATGGTGGCCTCGGGAAGGGTGCAGCCCGTATTCTGGGCCAGAATGCCCGACGCCTCGCTCGCCGGAATATGGCGGAACGGCACAACTTGGCAGCGCGACACGATGGTCGGCAGCACGGCTTCGCGCGTGCGGCCAAGCAAGATAATCGTGACGTCGTCGGGCGGCTCTTCGAGCGTCTTCAAAAACGCGTTCGCGGCCGACGTGCCAAGCGAATCGACCCGGTCGAGGATATACACCTTATGCTTGCCAGCAAGCGGAGCCAATTGGGAATCGGCGACAAGCTCGCGAATTTGCTCGACGACATAGCCCTGGGCACCTTCCGGCGCAAGGTAATGCACGTCGGGATGGGATTTGCGATCGATGCGGCGGCACGTGTCTGCCGCGCACGCCTCGCACGAAGAGCATGGGTCGCCCTCGCACACGATGGCTTTCGCGAGCGCGAACGCCGCCGCAGTTTTATTCGAACCAGCGGGTCCCGTGAACAAATACGCATGGCTCACGCGATCGCCGCGCACGCACGCGCGCAAGAAGTCGCGAACCTTGGGCTGCCCGAAAATGCCGTCGAAGACGTCAGACATTATTCAGCCCCGTTTTCCGAATGCGAAACGGGAGCGGCAAACGTCGCTTTTCCCGTATGGGGCTTTTTGATGTCAAGCGGTGCAAAATGCGCGCCCGATTCATCCGCGAGCAGTTCTTCCATAAATGGGAAAATATCAGCGAGTTCCGCGAAAACGGCCTGAGACGTTTTCGACTTCTTATCGGCCGAATGCACCGTGCGAATGCGCGCCGAATCGTCGGCGGCGATTTCGGCGAACGCGTTGCGCACGCGCTCATGGAATTCAACCCCCGCAGATTCAAGGCGATCGGCGCCATCGTTTTTCGTCGCGCGAACCAAACCGTCTTTCGTCGAAGGCGGAACGAGCAGAATGGTCCTGTCGGGAACAATACCCTGGCATGCGAACAAATTGGCGCGCCTCACGAAATCGGCATCGAGCCCGCGGCCATACGCCTGATAGGCCGTCGTGGAATCGAAGAAGCGATCGCACAAAACCACGGATCCGCGATCGAGCGCCGGTTTAATGACCTCTTCAACGATTTGGGCACGCGCCGCTTCGTACACAAGAAGCTCGCACGCATCGCACATCGCGGCATTGCCCGGATCGAGCACGATGCTGCGCAGCTTATCGCCTATAGCGGTTCCACCGGGCTCGCGCAAGCGCACCACTTCAAAGCCGCGCGCTTCGAGCGTTTCTGCCAAAAAGCGAATATGGGTCGTTTTACCCGCACCTTCACCGCCTTCGAACGAAACGAAGACACCGCGGGATTGACCGGCCTTATTCGAGGTCATAAATACAACTTCCCTTCACATCGACGCCTACGAAGACGGGGAAATCCCGCACAACGATACGTCGCAAAGCCTCAGTGCCCAAGTCGTCATATGCAACGACCTCGCCAGATTCAACACGCTGGGCCAAAAGCGCTGCAGCGCCGCCCGTAGCAACGAAATAGACCGAACCGGCTTCAACGCAGGCATCGATCACGGCCTGGCTGCGCACGCCCTTGCCCACCGTGGCGGCAATGCCCGCCCGGTGCAACTCAGGAGCAGCGAAATCCATGCGCGATGCCGTGGTGGGGCCAACCGCCCCGAAAGGACGCCCCGCAGCAGGAGGCGTGGGGCCCGCATAAAAAATCGTGGCACCTTCCAAACCATACGGAAGGCTTCCCTGTTCGCGCAGCTCGTCAAGCAAACGCATATGGCCGGCATCACGCAGAGTGTACATGACGCCCGAAAGCGTGCAGGCATCGCCGGCGCGAACAGCGGCAAGCGCCTCGCGAGAAAGAGGCAGCTCCAATGCCAGAGGAGAATTCATCGACTCGGACATGCCTACTCTCCCATTTCCGCATTAACGCGCTCAAACTCACCAGTCTGCACATTGAATTCAAACGTTGCGCGACGCATGGCGGAACAGCCCATGTTGATGGCGAGCGGCAAAGCCGCGATATGGCACGGCGCCGTGTTCACATGCACAGCGAGCGCCAACGTTTTACCCCCAAGGGCGCCAGGGCCCATGCCTGTCGCGTTCACCATATCGAGCAGCTCGTTTTCCAATTCCGCCGTGCGTTCGTCCTTCGCGGAGGAGCCGACGGGGCGCAGGAGCGCCGATTTGGCCATGCCAGCGACCTTATCGAACGTGCCGCCGATGCCAATGCCAATCACGAGCGGCGGGCACGCATTTGCCGCCTTGTGGCGAACGCAATCCATGACTTCATTGAGAATGCCCTGCTTGCCAGCGCCTGGCGGCAACATAACAACGCGCGAAGCATTATCGGATCCGCCGCCCTTCAATAGCACATGCAGCCTGCATCCAGGCTTTTCGCTGAAATGAACATCGGTGAAAGCGGGCGTGTTGTCCCCGGTATTTGCGCGATCGAAAAACGCATCGCGCACGACGCTCTTGCGAAGAAGCGCTTCGGTATATGCGCGAGCAACCGCATCGTCGGTTTCCGCAAACACGTCGCCCGGCACGAGCACATCGGGGCCCGCCTCAAGACAGACCCAGCATGTTCCCGTATCTTGGCAAATGGGGACGCAATCGCGCTCAGCGATTTCGGCATTTTCGAGAAGCTGATCAAGAACGAGGGCGCCACGCGATGCGCCCTCGGCCTTTCGGGCTTCCGCAAGCGAGCGTTTCACGTCGCACGGAAGCACGCATGCGATATTGGGGATGGCCTCATACACGGCTTTCGCCACGGCCTGTTTAGTAATGAGTTTCATAGTATCCATAAAGACAAGTATAGCCCGCACCCGCCGAATAAGCTTCGACGAATACGGGCTATATAAGATGCGCGAAATTATCCGGACTTGACCGAAGCGGAATCGCACGTCCGCGCCTCGGCGCAAAAGGTACTACTCCACCGCTTCGACGAACCAGGAAGTGATGCTCGTGGGATGCGTGATAGCGGTACCAACCACGACCGCCCACGCACCCGCATCCATCGCAGCCTTCGCGTCGGCGGGCGTATGCACGCGGCCTTCGCAGATAACGGGCTTGTCGGGGAATTCCGCGACAGCCTGGGCGACCAGCGCTACATCGGGACCGTCGGCCATGCCGCAATCGATAGCGGCGCCAGGATGAGAAAGCGTCGTGGAGGCGATATCGCAGCCGATGGCAAAAGCATGGCGAATGTCCTCAATGGTTGAGCAGTCGGCCATCACGAGCACGCCCTCTTCCTTCAGCGGGCGCACGGTATCTTCCAGCGTCTTGCCATCGGGGCGAGGACGATCGGTAGCGTCGATAGCAACGATGTCGGCGCCAGCTGCGACGCACGCACGCGCATGGCGCAGGGTCGGCGTAATATAGACGCCCTCGTGGCCTTCCTTCCAAATGCCAATGACGGGCACCTCGGTGCGGCCCTTGATGGCAGAGATGTCGGAAAGGCCCTGGCAGCGAATGCCGCCCGCACCGCCCAGCTCGCACGCACGCGCCATTTGCGCCATGGTTTCAGGATGGCGAAGCGGCTCGCCCATATAAGCCTGGCAGCTCACGATAAGCTTGCCTTTAAGTTGTTCAATAATGGCATCCATTGCCCGTCTCCTAGTTCTTCAAAGTGTCCAGCAGGTTTTCCGCAGCCCCAATAAGCGGAGCGTTATCACCGAGCGACGCATCGACAATAGGCAAATCGGCAAGAACGCCCGGAGTGCGCTCCTTGAATGCCGACACCATCGCGTCACGCCAAATGGGGCCAGCTTTTGTAACGGACCCGGAAACCACGGCGATATCGGGATCAAAGATATTCGTCCAACCAGCAAGGGCCAAGCCAAGAGCACGGCCCGCATTTTCGATGGTTTGACGCGCGATATCTTCGCCAAGCTGCGCGCGATGAGAGATTTCGGCACCAGTTTGATGAACGCCGGATGCGGCATAATAGCGCGCTTCAATACCGCTGCCTGCCGCCACCGACTCAAGATTGCCATCCCCAGCATCCAGGGTATTCATCGTCGACCCGATTTCACCCGCGAAGCCATGCTTACCGCGCACGATTTTGCCATGGCAAATAATACCGCCGCCAAGGCCCGTGCCCGGCGCCATGACAACGGCCGTCTGCGCACCACGCGCTGCACCCCAGCGCGCCTCGCCGAGCGCATGCGACTGCACGTCTCCAAGTACGGCGCTCGGGCATTCGAAACGCTCGCGCAACGCATCGCCAAGCGGCTGGCCCGACCATCCAGGCATGATTTCATTCGCAAAGGCGATATTGCCCGTATTCACATCGACGCGACCGGCCGTCGCAACGCCAACGCCCACGACGCTTTCGCCACAAGAAAGAACCTCGGCGCGCACGTCATCGGCAAGATCGAGAATGCGCGCAAGCACGACTTCCCCACCCTGCTGCGCATCGGTAGGAATTGAGCGCTTCGAAAGAATAGCGGGCGCGGCATCGGCGTTTTCGTAACGCACGACGGCACACGCGATTTTCGTTCCGCCCACATCGACAGCAACAACGCTGAATGGATATTCCAAAGGAAAACCTCCAAAACGACCCTGGTCGCACATGCACCACGACCAGTGATTCCTACAAAAGCAACCATGCGTTCTAACCAGACCGCCTATGCGCCAAAACAGCAAACGGCCACGAGACGTGCCAGATTGTCCAACGGGGAGCCACATGTATTTCTTACACGGGCGCCCCGAACCAAGGACAAGCTGATGCGCCTCGCGGCCGCACAGCGCCATAACGCCTCAAACGAAGAAGCGCCGCCCGTAAGGACGGCGCAACAAAACTACAGCATGCCGTTCTGCTCGAGAACCGCACGAATGGCGGCAACGTCTTCGCCCTCGAGAGCCTGAACAGGCTCGCGCATCTGATTCGTGTTGAACACGCCCATCTGCCACAGAGCAGTCTTGAACGCGCCAACGCCAGCGCCGAAGCCGACGGTCGCCTTCACGACGCGGGTCACGAACATCAAGCGAGCGAGGTGATCCTGAATCTGACGGACCTTCTCCCAATCGCCAGCCTGGAAGGCCTTCCACTGCTCAACGTAGCTGTAGGGGTCGATATTGGCAAGGCCCGGCACAGAACCATCGGCACCAGCCATGTAAGCGCCATCGACGCACACCTCGTGGCCAGTGAAGACCTGCAGAGGATGACCAGCATCTTCGTTCTCGAGGCACAACCAGCGGAAGCTCACGTCGTCGCCCGAGGAGTCTTTAACGCCCTGGATAACACCGTCTTCGCCGAGGCGAACGAGCATCGTGGGGTCGAGCTTCGTGTGAACGCAGACAGGCAGGTCGTAAGCGAACAACGGCAGATCGGTCTGCTCGCGAATGGCGCGGAAGTGGCGCTCGGTTTCCTTGGGGCCGCCCAAGGCATAGAACGGAGCAGTCGCGACAAGGCCGTCAACGCCATAGCCCGTAGCGCGCTTGGCCTGGTCGACCACACGCAGGGTCTCCATATCGATGATGCCGGCAAGAACGGGGACGCGGCCATGAACCATGGCAACGGCTTCCTGCAGCACGTGATAGCGCTGAGCGTCGGTAAGGAAGGCAACCTCGCCCGAGGAGCCCAAGAAGAACAGGCCATCAACACCTGCGTCAATCATGCGGTTGATCGAG
This sequence comes from uncultured Slackia sp., assembly GCA_934646845.1. Lineage (GTDB taxonomy): Bacteria > Actinomycetota > Coriobacteriia > Coriobacteriales > Eggerthellaceae > Slackia. The sequence continues at coordinate 344 of CAKUEV010000055.1, read as the reverse complement.
CGCTCGAGAGCCTCAAGATCAAGCGTACGCTCGGCGGTCAAAGGAATGACCACGGGAGGAATAACGCCGTGGAATTTGCTTTCAGTCATGAGAAGACCCTTTTCTGTTGGATACAGCAAACATCAAAATTGTAAGCCCTGGTCGGTACGCGTCAAGCGGTAAGCGGCAAATTCAGCCCAAGAACAAAGAACCTCGCTATTTCTCGCCCCGGCGTGGGCGGAAGGCTCGCTCGAGGTCGTCTGCGTTCAAATAAGAACTTCGGTTTTATATGGAACGCAGCCAGTCGAGCGCATAGTGAGCGAAGCGAACGGTAGCGAGACGTGGCCTCGGGCGAGCCTTCCGCC
>CAKUEV010000054.1 GCA_934646845.1 uncultured Slackia sp. | reverse complement strand
ACCGACACGGCACAGGAAAAGCTCCTTCGGGAAATCGACGAGAGCAATGCTCGTGCGCTGCTCATTTCTATGGCCGATTATTTCATCAATCGCATGAAATAATGCGATGCTAAGGACGAAGCTATGATTCCTCAAGCAATTCATAGGGAAGGCGAAGCCGACGAGGGCTTTGAGCTGGGCGAACGCCTGCTGTATTTGCGTACGCCGTATTTTTCGGGCAAAGACGTCGAGCAGCTGCAAACGGCTCTCGGCGCGCTTGGCTTTGCATGCGGCGGCGTAAGCGGCACGTTTGGCGCCTATACCGAAGGCGCGCTGCGCAAGTTCCAGCTGAACATGGGCCTGGTGCCCGATGGCATCGCTGGTGTGAAAACGTATGCGACGCTGCGCCATTTGCACAATGCGTGGCAAGATAAGCCGCAAATCGAAGATCGCGCGTACATGGGCTTTGCGCGTGCCGCCGATGTGCTCGAAAACCACGCCGTGTGCCTGTTCGGTACGGAAGAATACACGCGCAGCGTGGCGTCGAACATGTCGAATTTGGCGATGGCCACGAATCCGCGCTCTAAAATGGTAAGCGCTGAAACGTTGCTCGTGTCTCCCGATGCGAATATGCTGCTTGCGCATATCGTGCGTTCGGGCCAGCCGTACGAAACGAACGTGCCGCGCGTTGTATGCGATGACCCCCAGACGCTTGGTCGCCGTATCGCGAATGCGGTTGATGCAGCCAACGAGGCTGCTGAAGCTGGTCGTCCTCGCCGTATCGTTCTTGAAATCGTTGGTCCTGGCGTTGATGAGAGCGTGGCGGCTATCGAGCGCGCTGCGCATCACGACGCGATTACGCTTTTGGATGCGTTCTGCAACGCGTTTTAAATTCAAAACTGGTTTCTTTTCAGGTTTCTGAAAGCCCGCCGTGTGCGGGCTTTTGTTTTTTGCTGTTAAGGCTGGTAAAGTATCTTTCATATGATTTCGACCAGGCGATGGGGGCCGGGCTTATGAATAATCACATGAATCTTTCGCGCCGCGCATTTGTGGGTGGCGCTGCTGCATTTGGCGTTGCCGTCGCGGCGCCGAAATTCGCTTTCGCTGAGCCAACGGCAGCTGAAAAGCAAGCAGAGGCCGATGCTGCACTTCAGAAATTGCTGAAGCTCAATTCCGATTTGGACCAAAAGGTCAAAGATTACGCCGCCGCGGTCGACGCTCACGATGCCGCTACGGCGAAGATGGACGAGTGCCAGGCGAAAATCGACGACAACGACGAGCGCATCGAAGACCTTCAGGGCAAGCTCGGCAATCGCGCGAACAATATGTACCGCGATGGCCAGACCACGTTCCTCGACGTTATTTTGGGTTCCAATTCGTTCGATGACTTCATGAAGAACTGGGACATGCTTACCAGGATGAACGAAAACGACGCGAAGATGGTTGCCGAAACCAAGGAGCTGCGCGCCGATAACGAAGCACAGCGCGATGAGTACAGCAAGCAGGAACGCGAAGCGGCCCATCAAATGGAAGAAGCCGACAAGGCGGTGAAGGAAGGCACGGCGCTCGCTGAGCAATTCCAGGCATCCTATGATGCGCTTTCGTCCGAGGCGCAGGCGCTGTACGATCAGGAGCGTCAGGCTGCACTCGCCGCTGAAGCCCAGACGGCCATCGAACAGATTCAGCAACAGCCTGAGACTGCGCCTTCGAATGCCAACGGCGGCGGCACCGGCAATGGCGACAGCAACGGCGGCGGGAATAATGGTGGTGGCGGCACTTCGCCGAGCTACAGCACGAATAATTACATTCCGCCTTCGGGATCGGTCGTCGATTTTGCGCGTAGCCAAATTGGCGTGCCGTATGAATGGGGCGGCACCACTCCGAACGTCGGTCTTGACTGCTCTGGCCTCACGTCGTGGTGTTGGCAGCAGGCAACGGGTATCTGGATTGGCCGCACCGATAGCGCTCAGTACTCTTCCGCCCGTTGGCGCGGACCGCTTTCTGAGGCGCAGCCCGGTGATGTTTTGTGGACGAGCGGCCATGTGGGCATTTGCACGTCTGCGGGCGGCGGTTCTTACATTCACGCTCCGCAGCCGGGTCAAACGGTATGCGAGTCGAGCTGGCCTCAATTCGTCTGCGCGCTTCGTTGGTAGCGAACAAATACGTATTTATATGTTTCGGGCTCGTCCGTGCGGACGGGCCTTTTCATTTTTTATTCAGTTTGCTGAAGTTTCGTGTTTCACGATTTCACTGCGACGAGGGGCGCGCAAGTGAATCGAGACGTGTTCTTGGGGCACAATATGATGTGTTGGCTGGGAAATAACCCCTCATCATGCTGTCGAATTATCTTTAACGCAAACAGTAAAAATCGATAGAAAGTAACTAAAAGATACCTGGTTTCATCTGCGGCATTTGATTCTAGGTTTGTGAAAGCCATGTGCCGCTTTGGTTACATGGGGTGTAATTAACGTCGCGGCTTTGCTATCCTCGTTCGTCGGAAGTCTCCATTTCGACTTCCCGATACCATATGAAGGGGTTCGTTTATGACTACTTTAAACGCACGCTTGACGAGACGAGCCTTCCTCGGTGGAGCCGCCGCCTTTGGCGCCGCGGCCATGGTTTCTCCGAAGAATGCCTTCGCTGATCCTACGTCTGCCGACGTGCAGGCTCAGGCCGACGAAGCTCGTCAAAAGCTGAATTCTATGCGCGAGCAGCTTGGCGCTGCGTCCGCAAATTACAACCAAGCCGTGCAAGAGCACGACGAGGCAGTCTCCAAGATGGACGAGTGCCAAACCAAGATTGACGAAAACAACGCGCAAATCGACAAGTTGCAAGACAAGCTTTCCAAGCGCGCTCGCAACATGTATCGCGATGGCCAAACCACGTTCCTCGACGTTATTCTGGGCTCGCATTCGTTCGACGATTTTGCGAAGAATTGGGACACGCTCACCTCGCTGAACGAAAAAGATTCCGAGATGGTCGAGCAGACCAAGAACCTTCGTGCCGACAACGAGGCCCAAAAGCAGGAATATGCCAACCAGGCCGATATCGCCCAGCAGAAGGTCGAAGAGGCCGAAGCGGCGCAGAAGCAGGCTGAAGAGCTTGTGCAGCAGTACCAAAACGAGGTCGACTCACTCGATTCCCAGGTAGCCGAACTGCTTGCCGAGGAAGAGGCTGCGGCTCAGAAAGCGGCAGAAGAGGCCGCTGCTGCGGCTGCCGCGCAGGCCGAAGCTGCGTCGTCGACCAATAACGCTTCGAATGATAATGGCGCTTCCAATAATGCTTCCAACAATGGTGGCGGATTGAGCAACAACACCTCCAACAATGGTGGCGGATCGAGTAACAATACCTCCAATAACGGCGGCAGCTCCTCTTCGGGCGGCGGCTCGAACAATTATGGCGGCTCCGTCGTGGCCGCTGCGCAAAGCCAGCTTGGTGTGCCCTATGTGTGGGGCGGCACGGCATGGGGCTCGGGCCTCGACTGCTCTGGCTTGACATCTGGTTGCTGGTCGCGTGCTGCGGGCATTTGGATTGGCCGTACGACATGGGATCAGATCGCATCCGCCCAATGGACGGGCTCGGTTTCCGAGGCCCAGGCGGGCGACGTATACGCATGCGGCAGCCATGTAGCAATCGCTACGGGCGGCGGCGGATACATTCATGCCCCGCAGCCGGGCGAAGTGGTGTGCTACAGCTCGCTTTCGTGGTACAACCCCTTCTACTGCGCCTTGCGCTGGTACTAAGCAGGAATTGAAAGGCATCGACCCAGGTCGGTGCCTTTTTTCGTTTAGATTGCCTACGAAGTCGAAAAAAAGTGCTTGCATTGTTCGGTGCGTGTGTTAATATATAGCCCGCTGTTTGCGAGAAGTCGGGACGTGGCTCAGTTTGGTAGAGCGCTGCGTTCGGGACGCAGAGGCCGCAGGTTCAAATCCTGTCGTCCCGACCATTTAATCGCACCAGCTTTTTTGTTTTCCGGCCATATTGGCCGGGCCCCAAAACTTGGAGGCTTGCATGAAAATCTTTGGTCTTGGAGTTCCTGAGCTCCTCATCATTCTGGCCGTTGCTCTGCTTATCTTTGGCCCCAAGAACCTTCCGAAGCTCGGCTCTGCGCTTGGCCGCACGGTGAAGAACCTGCGCGATGGCATGGGAAGCGCCAAGAAGGAAATGGACGCGTCTGAGGAAGAAGCTCCCGCCGAGAAGCCCCGTAAAAAGAAGGCTGCTGCTGCGAAGAAGCAGGCTGCTGAAAAGGCTGAAGCGGAAGATGCGACCGAAGCTGCTGAGCCTGTTGCAAAGGCTGAAGAAGAGTAGCACATTCTCCCTTAAGGTAATATGCGGCGTGTCGGCTGGCCCGACATGCCGTTTTCTTATACGAGCACGCATTGCGTGCCCGTTTTAGTAAAAGGGCGGCCTTTTGCCGCTGAATCGATTTTTGAAATTAGGTGTCACGAAATGGGTAGCGATTACATCCTTACTCCCGAGGGCCGCGAGAAGCTCGAGCAGGAGCTGCATTACCTCGAAACCGAGAAGCGCGCCGAGGTTGGCGAGCGCATCAAGGTTGCTCGCGAATTCGGCGACATTTCCGAGAACTCCGAATACGACGATGCGAAGAACGAGCAGGGCATGGTCGAGGCTCGTATCGCCGAGATCAACCAGATTCTCTCTGAGGCAACGATCGTCGATACGCCGAAGAAGTCCAACAAGGTTACCGTTGGCGCTATTGTCACGGTGAACATGGGCGGCAAAGAGCGCGTGTTCACCATCGTTGGTGGTGCCGAAGCCGACGCCGCTGCGGGCAAGATTTCCAACGAAAGCCCCGTCGGCGCCGCTCTTCTCGGCCATAAGAAAGATGACGAAGTAACCGCCATCGGTCCTACCGGCCGCGAAATCAAGATGACGATTCTCAAGATCGAACATTAAAAGTACGCTGGCCTTCCGGCCAGCGTACTTTGCTGCCGCTGCGAAGCCACACGGCGGGCATTTTCACTTTCTGGCTTCGGCTTGCGTACCGAAGTACGCGGCGCCTCGCCATCAAGCGAACCTGCCTCGCCGCGAGGCTTCTCGCTGTCCTTGGTGTGGATGCAGCTTCCGCAGTCTGCGGGCGCCTCGCCACGCGCGAATCTGCTTCGCTGCGCCGCTTCCCGTCGTCTTAGACGCGTATGCGATTATTCCAACTCGCCATCGAAAGGGGCAGGGGATTGTCCTCTGTCCCTTTTTTTATTTGGTGCGAAAGCGACGTATAATCTGCGACCTTTCGCACTTGTCGCTTGACCTGCGATAGAATGCTTTTGTTCATCACCACATCTGGAAACGAAGAGGTTTTCAAATGACCGATACCGAAAACACCATTGCCCCCGAGCTGCTCAACGACGAGCGTGCGCTGCGTCTTTCCAAGCGCGAAGACTACATCGCTCGCGGCGTGAACCCGTACCCCGAGCACTCTGAAGTGACCGACTACGTGCGCGACATCGTTGCGAAGTACGCCGACCTTGCGACGGGCGAAGACACCGAGGACGTCGTGAAAATCGGCGGCCGTATTGTAGCCAAGCGTGGTCAGGGCAAAATCATGTTCCTCGTGGTGCGCGACACCACGGCCGACATTCAGCTTTTCTGCCGCATCAACGACATGTCCGAGGTCGATTGGGGGCTTCTGCGCAACCTCGACCTGGGCGATATCGTGAACGTCGAGGGCGTTGTCGTGCGCACGAAGCGCGGCGAGCTCTCCATCGCCCCGCGCGCCCTTACGCTGCTTTCGAAGGCTGTGCGTCCGCTTCCCGAGAAGTTCCATGGCCTCTCCGACAAAGAGACCCGCTACCGCCAGCGCTACGTCGACCTCATCGTGAACGAAGACGTGCGCGACACCTTCCGCAAGCGCTCCACCATCCTTTCCACGTTCCGCCGTTACATGGAATCTGATGGCTACATCGAAGTTGAAACGCCGATTCTGCAAACCATTCAGGGCGGCGCTACGGCTAAGCCGTTCATTACGCATTTCAATGCGCTTGACCAGGAATGCTACCTGCGCATTGCAACCGAGCTCCATTTGAAGCGCTGCCTGGTTGGTGGCTTCGAGAGCGTGTTCGAGATTGGCCGCATTTTCCGCAACGAGGGCATGGACCTTACGCACAACCCCGAGTTCACCACCATGGAGGCGTACCGCGCCTACAGCGACCTCGACGGCATGAAGGCGCTTGCCCAGGGCGTTATCAAGGCCGCCAATGCCGCGGTGGGCAACCCCGAGGTCATTGAGTACCAGGGCCAGCAGATCGATTTGTCGGGCGAGTGGGCAAGCCGTCCCATGACCGATATCGTTTCTGAGGTTTTGGGCTTCGAAGTTACCATCGACACGCCGGTCGACGTGTTGGCTGAAGCCGCGCGCGGCAAGGGCTTGGAAGTGAAACCCGAGTGGACTGCGGGCAAGCTCATTGCCGAAATCTACGACGAGCTCGGCGAAGACACCATCGTGAACCCCACGTTCGTGTGCGATTACCCCATTGAGGTTTCGCCTCTCGCCAAGCGCTATGAAGACGATCCTCGTCTCACGCATCGCTTCGAGCTCGTTATCGCCGGCCACGAATACGCCAACGCGTTCTCCGAGCTTAACGACCCGGTTGACCAGGCCGAGCGCTTTGCCGCTCAGATGGCTGAAAAGGCCGGCGGCGACGATGAGGCCATGGAATATGACGAAGACTACGTGCGCGCCCTGGAATATGGCATGCCTCCTGCGGGCGGCATTGGCATCGGCATCGACCGCGTGGTGATGCTGCTCACCAACTCCGCGAGCATTCGCGACGTGCTGCTGTTCCCGCACATGAAGCCCGAGGCTGGCGCGAAGAGCGGCGCGAAGGCCGCCAAAGAGGCGCAGGATGCCGCCACGGCAAGCCCGTTCGTCACCTCGATGATTCCGACCATCGATTACTCGAAGGTTGCCGTTGAGCCCCTGTTTGAGGAATTCGTCGATTTCGAAACCTTCAGCAAGAGCGATTTCCGCGTGGTGAAGGTGAAGGCGTGCGAGGCCGTGAAGAAGTCGAAGAAGCTTCTGGCGTTCAAGCTCGACGACGGCACCGACGTCGAGCGCACCATTCTTTCGGGCATCCATGCCGACTATGAACCCGAAGACCTGGTGGGCAAGACGCTCGTGGCTATCACGAACTTGCCTCCGCGCAAGATGATGGGTATCGATTCGTGCGGCATGCTGCTTTCTGCCATCCATGAAGAGAATGGCGAGGAGCGCTTGAACCTGCTGCAGCTCGACAGCGCGATTCCCGCTGGCGCAAAGCTCTACTAGCAATCAAAGGCCGTCCGCAAGGGCGGCCTTTTTCGTCTCTGGCTGGGTCCCGAGCTATGGTTGTTATTCCGACCCGGTCGAACGGAGGTGCGTCTAATTGAGCCGATCGAGGCATCTCAACGAGCGAATTCTATTGAAGCTAGCATGTAGAGATGTATTTTGCCCTATAGCCAATTTTGTTTTGACTTGGCGGTTCCGTCCCTGGTTTCAGTAGATTCCGCACGAGCAGAACAGCACTAAATGTGCTGTTCGTCGCGAGCAGGACTTGACCGAGCTGAAACCAGGGATGGAACCGCCAAGCTTGAGGCCCAATTGATTGTCAACAAGAAGGTATCGCGCATGTGAAGCTTTGGCACTCATTGCGAATGAGTGCTAGCATACATTCAGCAACTTCTACAGAAATGGACCGTATATGGCATTCGATAAATTTACCGACAAGGCGCGACATGTCCTTGTGCTTGCCAGGGAGGAAGCCGCTGCGCTCAAGCGCCCGCATGTGGGCACCGAGCATTTGCTGCTTGGCCTGGCGAAAGAGCCTGACGGCATTGCTGCGCAGGCTCTCGAACGCGTGGGCATAACGTACGAGAAGGCTCTTGAAGTCGTCACCGGCATGGCCGAAGGCGAGCAAGAAGCCGAAGCGGGCGCGAACATCTCGTTCACGCCGCGCACCAAGCGCGTGCTGGAAAATGCGCTGCGCGAAGCTATGCAAATGGGCCAAAGCTATATTTCCACCGAGCATTTGCTGCTCGGCATTGTGCGCGAAGGCGAGGGCGGCGCCATCGATGCGATGGCAAAGCTCGGTGTCGAAATCGACGCCGTTCGTTCCGCGCTCAACGATTTGGTCGATCAGCCGGCGCCTGTGGCTGCGGGCATGCCGTTTTTTGGCGGCGAGCCCCATGGCGAGAAGAGCATGCTCGAGCAATTCGGCACCGACCTTACCGCGAAAGCCAAGGCGGGCAAGCTCGACCCCGTTATCGGTCGTGCGGCCGAAATCGAACGCGTGATGCAGGTGCTCTCGCGCCGCCAGAAGAACAACCCGCTGCTCATCGGCGAGCCCGGCGTGGGCAAAACCGCCGTGGTCGAAGGTCTGGCGCAGCTCATCGTGGCCGATCAGGTGCCCGATATCATCTCGGGCAAGCGCGTGATCACCCTCGACGTGTCCGCGCTGGTCGCAGGCAGCAAATACCGCGGCGAGTTCGAAGAGCGCCTGAAGAAGGTCATTAAGGAAGTCGTCAAAGACGGCAACATCATTTTGTTCATCGACGAAATGCATACCATCATTGGCGCGGGTTCCGCTGAAGGCTCCATCGACGCCGCCGCTATTCTGAAGCCGCCGCTGTCTCGTGGCGAGCTGCAGGTAATTGGCGCCACCACTACCGAGGAATACCGCAAGCATCTCGAGAAGGATTCCGCACTCGCCCGTCGCTTCCAAACGGTGAACGTGAAAGAGCCGAGCGAGGAACAGGCTTTGCGCATTCTCGACGGCCTTCGTGACCGCTACGAGGCGCATCATCACGTGCGCTATTCCGACGAGGCGCTGCAGGCTGCCGTCTCTATGTCGTCGCGCTATATCCAAGACCGCTTCCTGCCCGACAAGGCAATCGACGTGCTCGACGAGGCTGGCGCGCGCATGCGTATTCGCAATCGCACGCTGCCCGATGAGATTCGCAAGTTCGACGACGAGCTTCGCCGCGTTCGCCTTGACAAGGAAGAGGCGGCGTCGGCGCAAGAATTCGAGCGCGCCGCGCAGCTTCGCGACGAAGAAAAGCAGCTTGAAGAGAAGCGCGCCGAGGCGGAAAAGCAATTCTCCGAGGAAACCGACAAAGAGCTCGCCAATATCACCGAAGTCGAAATCGCCGACGTGGTGAGCATGTCGACTGGCGTGCCCGTGAGCAACCTTACCGAGGCTGAAGCCGACAAGCTGCTGCGCATGGAAGGCGTGCTGCATGAGCGCATCATCGGTCAGGAAGAGGCCGTAACGGCGCTGTCGAAGGCAATTCGTCGCAGCCGTGCTGGCCTGAAAGACCCGAAGCGTCCCAGTGGTTCGTTCATTTTCCTCGGACCTTCGGGCGTGGGTAAAACTGAGCTTTCCAAGGCGCTCACCGAATTCCTCTTCGGCACCGAAGAAGCGCTTATCACGTTCGACATGTCGGAATACATGGAGAAGCACAGCGTGAGCCGTCTGGTGGGCTCGCCTCCGGGCTACGTGGGCTTCGATGAAGGCGGTCAGCTTACGAAGGCGGTTCGCCAGCGTCCTTATTCGGTCGTGCTGTTCGACGAAATTGAGAAGGCGCATCCCGATGTGTTCAACATCTTGCTGCAGATTCTCGAGGAAGGCCGCCTTACCGATTCGCAGGGCCGCTCGGTCGACTTCCGCAACACGGTTATCATCATGACTTCGAATGTGGGCGCTCGCCAAATCGCCGAAACCGCGCCGCTTGGCTTCACGCCCGATTCGCAGAAGGGCCTTTCCGATAAGGAAATCAAGAGCCGCGTGATGAGCGAGATGAAGAAGCTCTTCAGGCCCGAGTTCTTGAACCGCCTCGACGAAATCATCGTGTTCAAGAGTCTTACCGAAGAGCAGATTGCCCAAATCGTCGACCTCATGGTTGCCGACTTGCGCGATCGCCTCATCGCCATGGATATGACCATCAACCTTACGCCGGAAGCTCGTGCGCTTGTGGCCAAGGAGGGCACCGATACCACGATGGGCGCTCGTCCGTTGCGTCGAGCGATTCAGCGCCTGCTCGAAGATCCTATTTCCGAGC
>CAKUEV010000053.1 GCA_934646845.1 uncultured Slackia sp. | reverse complement strand
GCGCCGAAGTCGCGGGAAAGCTGCGCGTCGGCCGGGTTGTCGGCGTTGGCGCGAACGCCCAGGCGGCGATACTCGTCGGCCCACTCGAGAATAGTGTCGAGGTCGCCGGTGAGCTCAGGCATAACCAGGTCAACAGCGCCCAGAACAACGATGCCGGTGGTACCGTCGAGCGAAATCATGTCGCCCTCGTGAATCACGATATCGGTGCCGGTGAGCGCGGCTTCTTTCTTCTCGGCGTCAATCTTGAGCTGCTCAACGCCGCAGACGCACGGAGCGCCCATGCCACGGGCAATAACGGCAGCATGGCTGGTCTTGCCACCATGGCTGGTGAGAATGCCCTCGGCGGCGATCATGCCAGCGAGGTCGTCGGGAGTGGTCTCCCAGCGAACGAGCACGCACTTCTTGCCTTCTTCGGCGGCCTTCACAGCGTCGGCGGCCGAGAACACGGCACCGCCCACAGCAGCACCCGGCGAAGCGTTCAGGCCACGGGCGAGCACGTCGTAGTTGGCGTTCTTGTCGAACTGCGGGTGCAGCAGCTGGTCGAGCTGAGCGGGGTCGACGCGGCACACAGCCTCTTCCTTGGTGATAAGGCCTTCTTTTTCCATCTCAATGGCGATGTGCAGCGCGGCGGCGGCGGTACGCTTGCCCACGCGGGTCTGCAGCATCCACAGCTTGCCCTGCTCGATAGTGAACTCGATGTCGCACATGTCGCGATAGTGGTTCTCGAGAATGGTGAACACGCCCTCGAGCTCCTTGCCGGCTTCCTGCAGGCCGTCGACATGCTTCAGCTCGGCGATGGGGCTCGTGTTGCGAATGCCCGCGACGACGTCTTCGCCCTGGGCGTTCACCAGGTAGTCGCCGTAGAATTCCTTCTCGCCGTTTGCGGGGTTGCGGGTAAACGCAACGCCGGTAGCGGAAGTCTCGCCCTTGTTGCCGAACACCATGCACTGCACGTTAACGGCGGTGCCCAAATCGTCGGCAATCTTGTTCTGCTTGCGATAGAGCACCGCGCGCGGGTTGTTCCAGCTGCCGAACACGGCCTCGATGGCCAGCTTCAGCTGAACGTCGGGGTTCTGCGGGAAAGCGACCGCGCCGTCAACGACGAGCTCGGGATGCTCTTCGGCAGAAACGTTCTGGGAGAAAATCTGCTTGAACTCAGCGACGAGTTCCTGCAGGTCTTCAGCGGAAAGCTCAGTGTCGCTCTTCACGCCGCGAGCGAGCTTCTTGGCGGTAATGGCGTTTTCAAACAGGTCGCCGTCGAGACCCATAACGACGTTCGAGAACATCTGAATGAAGCGGCGATAGCTGTCCCACGAGAAACGGGCGTTGTCGGTGTGCTTGATTAGGCCGTGAACCGACTCGTCGTTCAGACCAAGGTTCAGAACCGTGTCCATCATGCCGGGCATCGACATGGGGGCGCCGGAACGAACGGAAACGAGCAGCGGATCTTCGGCATCGCCAATGCGCTTGCCGATACGCTTCTCGAGGTCGAGGCGATACTCCTGAATGGTATCGAGCGCGCCTTCGGGCCACGTGTTATTCGCGTTTGCATATTCCATGCAGGTTTGGCAGGTGATGGTGAAGCCCGGAGGCACGGGCAGGCCAATAAGAGCCATTTCGGCGAGGTTCGCGCCCTTGCCGCCAAGGATGTTCTTCATATCCTTGTTGCCTTCGGTAACGTTGTTGCCCTCAGCGTCCTTGCCGAACGCGTAGACACGCTTAACGTCTGCAGTCAATGTCTTCTCCTAACATATGAAGTCTAAAAAGTACTGCACCGTGTAATTATCACTCAATCGCACTTTTTTGAAGAGGGTGAGCCAGCTCGAAGTACCGTAATATCTCCTGAGCGGTTTCTTCGACGGCTTTATTGTCGGTTCTAATCACAATACATCCAAGTTTTCGCATGAGCGCGCGAGCCTCTTCGAGGTCTTGATAGACCATTTCGGGCTCGGCGTAGCTCGCAGCGACCATGGAAGCAATGCGCCCCGAACCGCCCAAGCGGCGTTGGCGAATGCCCACGAGCACATCGGGAGTCGTCATAAGGCCGAAGATGCGCGACGGATCGCAGTCATAAATCTCCTTCGGCGGCTCGGTTCCAAGCGCGAGCGGCACATTGGCAACCTTGTAACCCTCCATGCCCATATAAATGGAAATAGGGGTTTTGCTCGAACGCGAAACGCCCAACAGCACAATATCGGCATCGGGCAAATCTTGCGGGTTGCGGCCGTCGTCATGCTCCACCGTGAATTCCATGGCGGCAATACGGCGGAAATAGTGGTCGTCGACGGCGCGCACAAGACCCGGGTCACGGCTTGCCACCATACCCGACGCCGCTTCGAGCGACTTTATGGGCGCGCCCATCAAATCGACGCCATGCATGCCGCGCTCGTCGCAAAAAGCCTGCAACAGGTAGCGCAACTCATCGTCGACGAGCGTGTAGAACACCACCAAATCGTCGGGCTTGCCGAGTGAGCGGTGCATCTCTTGGTGCTTGCTGAGGAAATTCGCGATATCGGCAAAGTTGCGCGCCTTGGGCAGCGTTTCGATATACGGATCGGGGTAGCCGAACTGCCCCGCCGCCGCGCGGGCGAGCGAATGGGCCGTCGCGCCAAGCGAGTCGCTCACAATATGAATCGTGGGAAACGGCGTGTCGTTGTTCACTCCAATAAATCCTTCATTCGATGCCATGCATGTCCCCTTTCTGTCGCAAACACAGAAGACGAAAGGCCTGCTGCCTCGCGCAGGGCGCGAGCGGACCGTCGGTGTTCATTTCTGTGCTTCACTCAAAAATGAAACACCGCCAAGCGAGCGCATAGTGAGCCAAAGGCGAACGGTAGCTCGCTGTGGTCCGGTGGCGCCCTGCGCGAGGCGGCAGACCTCGACGAGGTCCAATACAGCAAAAGGGCCCACTTTCGCAGGCCCTTTCAGTCAAGCATTATTTCTTGGCCATTTTGCCGAAGTCGGCGACGTCTTTGAACACGGCGACGAAACGGTTGAGCAAACGCAGGCGGTTCTCGCGAATCGTCTCGTTCTCGTTCATGACCATAACGCCGTCGAAGAACGCGTCGATGGGAGCACGCAAATTCGCGAGCTCAGCCAAAGCGGCGGCGTAATCGTTGCCGGCAAGATGCTCGGCGACCCTGCCTTCAGCAGCGACAACCGCGTCGAGCAGCGCACGTTCCTCATCGCCAAGCAGCGACTCGTCAACGTTCGTGCCCAGCTTCTCGTCGCGCAGGTTGTTCGCGCGGGCGTACGCGGTGGCCAAATCATCGAACGTCTCGGCCTGCTGCTCGCGGGCAGCCACAAGCGCGCGCACGCGCTGCATGAACACGACGGGCTCTTCAACGCTCACGGCAAGCACGGCCTCGATGGCATCGGGAGAAGCACCCTCGTCTTTCGCCATGACCTTCGTACGCGTGATGAAGAAGTCAACCACGTCGGCGCGAACGGCGGCGGCGTCAAACTCGATGCCCTGATCCGCGTAGCTCGCAAGCGCCACGTCAATGGCGGCACCGAGCGAAATGTCGAGGCCCTTGTCGGAAAGCAGCATGGTCACGATGCCCAGCGCGCTGCGGCGCAACGCGAACGGGTCGGAAGAGCCCGTGGGGCCCTGGCCAATGGCGAACAAACCGCAAATGGTGTCGAGCTTGTCGGCGATTGCCACGATGCAGCCAACGCGCTCGGCCGGCACATCGTCGCCCGAGAAACGCGGACGGTAGTGGTCGGCGATGGCACGCGCCACGGCGTCGGTCTCGCCGGCGGCCTTGGCGTAGTAGCTGCCCATGATGCCCTGCACGCTCGTGAATTCTACGACCGCGCCCGTGACCAGGTCGGCCTTGGCCAAATAGGCGGCGCGCTCGGCGTCGGCGGCTTCCTGGCCGGTTGCGCCGGCGTCAGCGGCAATAGCCTTGGCAAGCGCCACAATGCGGTCGGTCTTGGCGCGCGTGGTGCCAAGCTTTTCCTGGAACACCACGGTATCGAGGCGCTCAACGTAATCTTCGAGCGGGTGCTTCAGGTCTTCGTCGTAGAAGAACTTCGCGTCGTAAAGGCGAGCGGCCACGACGCGCTGGTTGCCGTCGACGATGTTCGCTTCGAACTTCGGGTCGCCGTTCGAGGTGATGAGGAACTTGTTCGCAAGCGTTCCATCGGCATTGAACAGCGGGAAATAGCGCTGGTGCACGAGCATGGCGTCAACGGTGATTTCCTTGGGGACCGCCAAGAACAGCTCGTCGAACTCGCCCACCATAACCGTGGGGAACTCGGCGAGGTTCACGACCTCGGCCATGGTCTTCGCGGGAAGCTCGGCCACAAGGCCCGTCTTCTCTTCGATGGCCGCGACCTGCTCGCGAATGGAAGCCTCGCGCTCGGCCTCGGTGGGCACCACGTTGTGCTCGCGAAGCACGTCGATAAGCGCGTCGGCCGAAGCGACCTCCCACGGGCCGGGCGCCAGGAAGCGATGGCCGCGGGTGGTGTTGCCGGCGGTCAGGCCCGCGAACTCAACGGGGACCACCGCGTCGCCGTGCATGGCGAACAGCCAGCGAACGGGGCGGCTGAAATGCTCGTGGCGCGAGCCCCAGCGCTGCGAACGCGGCCAATAGATGGAGGTGATGAGGTTCTGCAGAATTTCAGGCAGAAGCGTGACCACCTGCACCGACGGAGTCGATTTCACGGCGTACACGTACTCGACGCCGTTCTCGTCGCGGCGCTCAAGGGCGCTTGCATCGACGCCCTTGCCGCGAGCGAAGCCCAGGGCAGCCTTCGTGGGGTTGCCGTCGGCATCGAACGCGATTTTCGCAGCGGGGCCGCGGAAGGTCTCGGTCAAAGCCTCGGTAGCCTCGGGCACGGCGAGCGCGCTCACGATAAGGCGGCGCGGCGTGGAATACACCGAAATCTCGCCATGGGGAATGCCCGCGCCATCGAGCGCGTCGGCGAACATGCCGCCGAGCTTTTCGGTTGCGGCATGCAGGGCGAAAGCGGGCAGCTCTTCGGTGCCGATTTCAAACGTCAACGTCTGATTCGCCATGATTTACGCCTCCTCGCCTTCCTCGGCCGGCTTCACGCCAACCACGTGTTCCAAATAGCTTGCGCAGCACGCCTTGGCAATGGTGCGCACGCGCAGAATGTAGCCCATGCGCTCCGTGGCCGAAATCACGCCGCGCGCGTCGAGCAAGTTGAAGGCGTGCGAGCACTTCAACACGTAGTCATACGCGGGAAGCGGCAGGCCGGCGGCCAGCACGCGGTTGCACTCGGCTTCGTAGCGATCGAATTCGCCGAACAACATGTCGGTGTCGGCAACCTCGAAGTTGTACGCCGAGAACTCGCGCTCGTTTTCCAAGAACACGTCGCCGTAGGTGAACTCGAGGCCGTCGTCGCCGCGGCTCCACACGATGTCATACACCGAGTCGACGCCCTGCACGTACATGGCCAAACGCTCCAAGCCATAGGTGACCTCAGAGGGAACGGGGTCGCATTCGAAGCCGCCGACCTGCTGGAAGTAGGTGAACTGCGTCACTTCCATGCCGTCGATCCACACTTCCCAGCCAAGGCCCCAGGCGCCCAGCGTGGGCGATTCCCAGTCGTCCTCGACGAAGCGCACGTCGTGCTCGGCGACCGTGATGCCAATGGCTTCCAAGCTGCCCAGGTACAAATCCTGAATGTTGTCGGGCGAAGGCTTCATGAGCACCTGGAACTGGTAGTAGTGCTGCATGCGATTCGGGTTTTCGCCATAGCGGCCGTCGGCCGGTCGGCGGCACGGCTGCACATAGCACGAACGCCAGGCGTCGGGGCCCAGCGAGCGCAGCGTGGTGGCCGTGTGGAACGTGCCCGCGCCTACTTCGTTGTCGTAAGGTTGCATAACAACGCAGCCGTTGTCTGCCCAGTAGCGCTGCAGTCGCAGGATGATCTCCTGGAACGTGGGCGCCTCGGGCCTGGGAGCTTTGCTCATTTACAGCACTCCTATATGGTTGAGGGGCCAATAGATCGCGACAGCGCGGCCGGTGACGGTTTTGCTGTCGATGGGTCCGAAATAACGGGAATCCGCAGAATCGGTTCGATTATCTCCCATTACCCAAAGATACCCTTCGGGAATGGTATAGGGATAGCTTATAGAAACATTCGCCGCGGTTTTCAGCGGCTCGGAGGGCTTGCCTTCGGTATAGGGCTCGTTTTGCGCAACGCCGTCGATATACACGGTGCCATCGATGAGGTCGACCGTTTGGCCACCCGTGGCAATAACGCGCTTGATGAGCGTGCGGCCCGCGATTTCAGGGTCTTCAAACGTCACGATGTCGCCGGCCTGCGGCTCATGCGTGTAATAGGTGATTTTCTCGGACCACACGTTGTCGCCCACTTCGATGGTGTCTTCCATAGAGCCCGAAGGAATCGTGTACGGGCATACCACGAAGTTTTGGAGCAGCCACACCAGACCGATAACGAAAACGATGTAGAACACCCACGAGAGCGCTTTTCGCAAACCCCCACCGGCGCTTGAGCCATGCTGGCCATAAGCCATGAAACGTGCATCCTCTCAAATAAAAAGGCGCCCCGTTAGGCGCCTTCGATTGTGCCATCGCGCAATGATAGCAAAAAAGCCCGCTCGGCTTGCGACACATTGGCACTCTCCAACAAATCGGGACGCAAGCGCGCCGTGCGGATGAGCGATTGTTGGCGGCGCCACGCATCGACCTTACCGTGGTCGCCCGACAAAAGCACGCTGGGAACCTCCATGCCGCGGAAATTCGCGGGGCGCGTGTACTGCGGGTATTCGAGCAAGCCGTCGTAGAAGCTCTCGTCGATGGAGCTGCCCTCATCGCCCAGCACGCCCGGAATCAGGCGCACCACGGCGTCGATGACCACCATGGACGCGAGCTCGCCCGAGGTGAGCACATAATCGCCCAGCGAAATGCACTTGTCGGCGAGCGTATAAGCGCGCTCGTCGATGCCCTCGTAGTGCCCGCAAATGAACAGCAGGCGGTCTTTTTCGGAAAGCTCGGTGGCAACGCCTTGGTCGAACGGCTCGCCGCAGGGCGTGAGGAAGATGGTGTAGGGCGCGCTTCCCTGCGCGACGATATCGTCGTACGCCTCGAAGATGGGCTCGCACTTCATTACCAGGCCCTGGCCGCCGCCGTACGGGTCGTCGTCAGTGGTGCGATGGCGGTCGTGCGTCCAATCGCGCAGGTCGTGCGCGTGGAAATCGAGCGCGCCCGATGCCTGCGCGCGCTTCATGATCGACTCGCCCATAACCGAATCGTACATATGCGGGAACGTGGAAAGCGTATCGATGCGCACGGTACTACTCCTCCTCCGCTTCCGACATATCAACTAAGCCGGCCGGCAGGTCCATGTAGATCACGCCCTCAGCTTCGTCGATATCGACAATGAAATCTTCCACGAAGGGAATGAGCACCTGCTCGCCCTCTTCGGTTTCCACCACAATGAGGTACTGCGTCGGCATCTCGCGCACTTCCACGATTTCGCCTACGTACCCCTTGGTTTCATCTTCCACCTCAAAGCCCACGATGCGCTCGGTGGCATACGAGGCGCCTTCCTCAAAGCCTTCCGGCAAATCGGCGCGCTCGATAATCACGTGGCTTCCCACAAGCTTTTCGGCAGTGTCGAGGTTTTTCACGCCGGAAAACGCCACGAGCCAATCGTGGCTGCCGGCATGCGTCGCCTCTTTTACTTTTGCCTCGCGCGGCCCATCGATCGTGGGCGGCACGAAGTGAACGCGAAGGCCTTCAGATAAAAGAAAAGGAAGGCCCCGTACCGGGCGTACGGTGAGCCTTCCCTTCAAGCCTTGCGTTGCGACGAGTTCGGCCACATCGGCCCAACGACGCGACATATACGCTACCCTTCGACGAGTTCGACTTCCACGGCGTTGCCGTTGCCACATGCAGCAGCACGGGCGAGCACGCGAATCGATTTGATTACGCGGCCCTGACGGCCAATCACCTTGCCAGCGTCGTCTGCGGCCACGCGAATCTCCACGAGCTCGCAGCCGTCGTTGGTAAAGGTGGAAGTAACTTCCACGGCGTCTACGTCATCGACGAGAGGCTCGACGATGCCGCGCACCAACTCGACGATGCCGGATGAAGTCTCGGCCATGACTACTGAGCCTTCTTGACCGTATCGATCAGACGAACAACGGTGTCGGTAGGCTGAGCGCCCTTGGCCATCCAGTCGGCAACCTTCTCGAGGTCGAGGGTGATCTCAGAGGGATCGGTGTTGGGGTTGTAACGGCCAACCTGCTCGATGTAACGGCCATCGCGGGTGCAGCGGCCATCGGCCACGACGACGCGGTAGACAGGATGCTTTTTTGCGCCATGGCGGGCGAGGCGAATCTTGACTGCCATTTAGAAAACTCCTTAACGTGTTTTACTACGAATTCAAAACATGCGAGGGAACATGATATCTCCTGCTCCCCCACTTTTCAAGCCGACCTCGCGAAAGAGGTGCTCAGCGGGGCCGGTTTATGCGGGGTTTGTGAAGCCGAAGCCCACAAACCCCGATTATTTGCGCGTGCGGCGGCGCTTAGTGGCGACGACGCGGGGTGCGATGCTCGTTGGCTTCGCGGTTGGAACGACCGGGACGATGGTCGGTTTTCTCGCCGCGGTCGCGACGCTCGCCGCGATCTTCGCGGTCGCCGCGCTCGTGGCGGGGCGCCGGGGCGGAACCTTCAGGAGCATCGGGCTTCTCCAAGCGATCGAGCGAGATTTTGCCCGACTTCGGATCGATCTCGATAACCTGGACCTTCACCATGTCGCCCATGGAGAGCACGTCCTCGACCTGGCCGACGCGACCGTTGGCCATGCGGGAGATGTGCAGCAGGCCGTCCTTGGAAGGCGTGAGCTTGATGAACGCGCCGAAGCTCTGGATGCCAACCACGGGACCTTCGTAAACCTCGCCCACTTCGGGGACCTTCACAATGGCCTCGATGGCAGCGCGAGCAGCCTTGCCGGCTTCCTGGTCGACGGACGCGATATGCACGGTGCCGTCTTCCTGAATCTCAATCGAAGCACCCGTGGAATCCTGGATGCCGCGAATGGTTTCGCCGCCCTTGCCAATGACCTCGCGAATCTTGTCGACCGCGATGTGGATGGTGTCGATGCGCGGCGCGGTGTCGCGCAGCTCTTCGCGGGGCGCGGCGATTTCGGCAAGCATGGCCTGCAGAATGAAGTGGCGGCCAGCCTTGGCCTGCTTCAGCGCGCGGCCGAGAATCTCGGTGGACAGACCCTTGGCCTTGTTGTCCATCTGAAGGGCGGTGATGCCCTTCTCGGTACCCGTGACCTTGAAGTCCATGTCGCCCAGGAAGTCTTCCAGGCCCTGGATGTCGGAAAGAATGACGACGTCGTCGCCTTCCTTAATAAGGCCCATGGCAATGCCGGAAACGGGAGCCTTGATAGGCACGCCTGCATCCATGAGCGCCAGGGTGGAACCGCAGGTGGAAGCCATCGAAGAGGAACCGTTCGATTCCATGATCTCGCTCACCACGCGAATGGCGTAGGGGAACTCGTCTTCGCTGGGCAGCACCGGCAGAAGCGCGCGCTCGGCGAGGGCGCCATGGCCGATTTCGCGACGCTTGGGAGCGCCCATGCGGCCCGTTTCACCCGTGCAGTACGGCGGGAAGTTGTACTGGTGCATGTAACGCTTGGATTCCTGCGGGTCGATGGTGTCGAGGCGCTGAGCTTCGTTGAGCAGGCCCAAGGTGCAAATGGAAAGCGCCTGGGTTTGGCCGCGCTGGAACAGACCCGAACCATGCACGCGAGGCAGGTAGCCGGGACGAATGTAGAGCGGACGAATCTCGTCGGCGGCGCGGCCGTCGGCACGCTCGCCCGACTCGATGACCATACGGCGCATGGCATGCTTCTCAAGAGCCTTGCAGGCGGCGGCGATGTCGCTGCCCCATGCGGCGCGCTCTTCCTCGGTGAAGTCGTTTTCCTTGATGGACGACTTCAGGGCCTCAACCTTGGCGATGCGCGAAAGCTTGTCGGCATCGTGCAGGGCTGCGCTCATCTCGTCGTAGTGGGCGTCGACGCGCTCGGCGATAGAGGCGTCGGGCACATGCACGGGATATTCCTTGGGCTCGGGAGCGACCTTGGCCAAAAATTCCGCCTGCTTCTCGC
>CAKUEV010000052.1 GCA_934646845.1 uncultured Slackia sp. | reverse complement strand
CAGCGAAATGTTCGTTTGGCATGCGGCTCGAACATGAAGTCTGCTATCGTGAGCAGGTTGCAATTCAGAAAGGGGCCCCTATGGCCGAAACCACTTCGCCGCGAGATTCGTTCAGCGGCAAAACCGCATTCATCATTTCCTGCATTGGCTCGGCGGTGGGCCTTTCGGGCATTTGGCTGTTCCCGTATCGCGTATCCCAATACGGCGGCGCGGCGTTCCTGATTCCGTATTTGTTCTTCGTTGTGGTGCTGGGCATTACGGGCGTCATTGGCGAAATGGCGTTTGGTCGCGCCATGGGCACGGGTCCCATGGGCGCGTTTTCGAAGGCGCTCGAAATGCGCGGCGTGAAAAACGGCGACAAGATCGGTCGCGTTATTGGCATTATTCCCGTGCTGGGCGCGCTCGGCATCGCCATTGGCTATGCCGTGGTCATCGGTTGGTTCATTAAGTACCTCATCGAGGCTGCGTGCGGAACGCTGGTGACGCAGCCCGATATGGCGGCGTTCTTCGGTTCGATCGCGGGGCCGTTTGGCAGCGTTGGCTACCATGTGGCGGCGCTCGCCATTACGCTGGCCGTTATGGCGTTCGGCGTATCGCGCGGCATTGAGCGCCTGAATAAAATCATGATGCCCATTTTCTTCGTCTTGTTTTGCGTGTTGCTTGTGCGCGTGTCCATGTTGCCGGGCGCGCTTGACGGCTATGCCTATTTATTTGTGCCCCATTGGGAGGCGCTCGCGAATCCGCAAACGTGGGTTTTGGCCCTTGGCCAGGCATTCTTTGGGTTGTCGCTCGCAGGAAGCGGCACGCTGGTGTACGGCAGCTATTTGAAGAACGACGTCGACGTTGTGTCGTCGGCCAAAAACGTGGTGCTGTTTTCGACGCTCGCCGCGGTGCTTTCCGCCATGGTGGTTATTCCTGCGGTGTTTGCGCTTGGCGTTGACCCGCTTTCCGGCCCGCCGCTGCTCTTCATCACGTTGCCGCAGGTGTTTGCCGATATGCCGTTCGGCGGCCTGTTCTGCTTCTTGTTCTTCTTGGCGGTGGCGTGCGCTGCGCTTACGAGTTTGGTGAACTTGTTCGAGCCGCCCATTGAGGCACTGCAGAGCCAGCTGAACATGTCGCGTTGGGTTGCGGTTCTCGCTGTGTTCGTCGTGGCGCTTGGCGTAGGCGTGTTTATCGAAGACGGCAATGCCGTGGGGGCGTGGATGGATTTCGTTTCGATCTACGCGATTCCTCTGGGTGCGCTGTGCGCGACGATCATGTTCTTCTGGGTGTGCCCGAGGGGTTTCGCGAAGGCCCAAGCGCAGCTCGGTCGCAAAAAGCCTTTGGGGGCGTGGTTCGAGCCTATGGCGCGCTACGTGTTCGTGGGGCTTACAGCGCTCGTGATTATCCTGGGCATCGCGCTCGGCGGCATTGGATAGAAGTTTCCTTTAGAAACTATGTATCGCAAATAAAGTTTTTACGAAGTGCGTACCCTGTTCTGGTTTTGTCGCATGAAGGCATCGAGCCAAAAGTCGCGACCAGGCGTTTTCGTGCGAATCTGGAAGTGTCTTTCCGCGAACCGCAATCTAGGGTACGCACTTCGTCAATAGTTACTTTGAGAAACCTTATTTTTATAAATCATACTAAAAATGTTGGTTGCTATCGTGCTTTACTGTGATAAAGTATCCGCAACGTTAGCGCGGGGCATCCCGCATCGTAAGTTTTAGAAAGGAGCACGAAGTTGGCTCGCATCGCACACGCTGCCATGGTTTCCAAAAACGCCAAGAACTGGTGGTGGCGCGGTGTCGAAACGGTCGGTCGATCGTGAGCTGCTCGCGCCCTTAATCGCGTATGCAAGGCTCCCGGTTTGACCGGGAGCTTTTTTCGTTTTCGTTTCTTTTTCTGGTTCCCGGTCTCAGGCACCTGGTCGCGAAAGTGCCAGCTCACGCGCAACCGCCCATTTCGGCCCGCGCGCCTCCACTCCAGTAAACCGCACGCCGCTTCGCGCGGCTTTTCCGAAGGGAACCTACCATGTCTGAAGTTATCGCCCAGCCTCGCACCGTTGCCACCGAAAAGAAAACTGGTGCGCTCGATACATCTGCGCTCATTCTCGTCGCCGTTCTGCTTGCGGCTGGTGCCATTTTGAAGCTCACGCTTGGCAGCGTGCTTTCGTTTGCCGGCATGAAGCCGAATTTCATTATCGCGATGTACTGCTTGGCCATTCTTCTTGTTCGCCCGAAGCCCCTGCAGGCTATGGGCATCGGCCTGATCGCTGGCCTCATTTGCCAAATTCCCATGCTTGCTGCAACGCCGCTTTTGAATATCGCGTCTGAAACTTTGGGCGGCTTGGCTATGGGTCTGCTCATCATGCTTCCCCTGAAGTTTGGCAAATTCGATGCGAGCCCGATCGTCTCGACTTTCCTTGCCACTGTTGTTTCGGGTTACACGTTCGTGCTGCTGCTCGCAGCGATGAACGGCATCGCGATTCCTGTCGCCCTGGTGACCTATGCCGTTATGGTATTCGGCACGGCGACGTTCAATGCGCTGCTCGTGCAGATCCTGATTCTCCCTCTGCGCCGCGCCCTGAATCGCTCGGCGGCTTAGCCCCTCGCAGCTTCACCGTTTCGCGCTGTTTCGCGCCCGCTAAAACCTGTTAAATGCCCACAGCGTTTAACAGGTTTTGGTTGGGGCTGGGACGGGGTGCCGTGCTTCTTGCTACGCATGAGCTCACTCAGCGTGCCGCCTCCCACCTGTTAATCGCTGCGATCATTTAACAGGTCAATACCGCGTGCTTGCCATCTTGATGTGCGCGTCTGAAGAAAGGTTGCCCAATATGTCGAACTTTATGGAATACGTCGAAGGCGAGAGCGTTCTTCACCGAATGAATCCGATAGCGAAACTCGTATGCGCCATTGTGCTGTGCGTTGCGTGCTTCTGCTCGTCGAGCCTGCCGTTCCTTTTGGGCATGGTCGCGGTAGGGTTCGCCCTTGCCGCAGCGAGTAAGTTGGTTGGCCCTACGCTGGGGCTTGCCCGAGCAGTGCTGCTCTTCTCGCTGATTCTCGCGATCATCCAAGTATTGAGCACGCCGTCCGGCGCGCTGCTGGTCGCGTTGCCGTGGGGCTATATTGGCACGGACAGCCTGCTTGCAGCCGCGACGACCATGGTTCGTTTGGTGGCGGCGAGCATTCCCCTTTACATCGCCCTTAGGGTCACCAAGCTTTCCGATATTACGAATTCGCTGGTTAAAGTCGCACATGTGCCGTATCGCTATGCATTCACGTTCACTTCCGCCATTCGCTTCATTCCGTTGTTCATGAGCGATATGCGCGCAATCACCGAGGCCCAAACAGCGCGCGGCGTGAACATGGACGAAGGCGGCATGGCGCACAAGATTCGCCTTATGGCGCCGCTCTGCGTGCCACTGCTCGTTGGGTCGGTGCGCAAGGTCAACGCTTCGGCGCTCGCGGCAGAAATGCGTGGCTTTGGCCTACGTACTGCGGAAAGCGGCTATGACGAATACGCTTTTGTTGCTTGCGATTACGTCGGCATGGCGGCAAGCGTGGCTCTGCTTGCAATCGCGATCACGGTGACGTTCTTCTAAAAGTATCAATAAGAAACTAATAAAGAATGTGATGCGTCACAGCGAACCCAAGCGCCGCGGCACCAAGCGTGCATGCATAGGTTGCGGCCACATATGCAACGCCCAAAGCGCGCTTTCCGCCAAGCACCAGATCGACGGCCTCGCAATTCATGGTCGAAAGCGTGGAGAAGCCGCCAAGAAAGCCCATGGTCAGTGCCGTATAAAAGGTTTGGTTCAGCGCCAAGCACCCGGCGAGCGCCGCGCCTGCAATAGTGCATGCGCACAGGTTGATGAAGAAGGTGGGCCAAGGAAACGCGCTTTTGAAAATCAGCTTCATGAAGGTCGAGGCTTTGTGGCGGCACAGCGCCCCGAGTGCGCCGCCGAGGCCTACCGCCAAAAACGAGAGCACGTTCATTTTTCCTCGCCCGCTTCCGTCCGCCGCGCGCGATGCACTTCGAGCGCGCGCGATGCGCGATGCCCGGCAAGCGCTGCAACAAATGTGGTCGCGATGGTCGCGGCCATGTACACCGCGAAAATCCCGTAGCGCCCGGCCTGCAGGAACGTGAGGCTCTCGGTCGAGAATGCGGAAATGGTGGTGAACGCGCCCACGAGTCCAACGCCCATTGATTTCACGAGGGGCGCAGGCAGTTGCGTGCGCCGGCCAACATATTGATTGATGATTTCCAAGGTGAAGCACCCGAAGATGTTCACGGCAAGTGTTGCTACGGGAAAGCCTCCTTGTGCGGGCAGGGCCATCTCGAGCGCATAGCGAAGGGAAGCGCCCAAAAAGCCCATGAGCAAAACGAGCGGCGTAAGGGCGTGGGGGTCGGAAAGCGCATGCCGAGTCGCAAGCGCGATATGCGAATTATGTTCGTGCGTGTTCATGCGACCCCTTTCAACGGCGAGAGTATAGCGCAACGCGAAGGCTCAGGCGAAGGCGAAGGCTCAGGCGCATGGCGTGGCGCCTTTCTCGCGCCCTGCGCCGCCCGGTCTTGCGCGACCGCCTTGTTGTCGCTTGCGAAGTCCGTGGGTTTTTTGTCGCGCGGGAAATGGGGGCTGCGTCGTGTTGGCGGCTCGGGTATACTGGGCAAGTTCCAAATGCCTTGGATGGGCTTGGGCGGCGCCATGTTCCGAACCTGGTCAGGTCGGGGACGAAGCAGCCATAAGGGGCCTCTGGCGAGCGCCCACGCCTATCCAAGGCATTGGTGTGTTCAGAGGGGCCTTCAAGGCCCCTCTTTTTGCAAAATCGGGGTAACGTTTTGCAAGGCAACGACGCCTTCGGGCTATCGTTTTCAGGTCGCCCCAGATGAAAGGTCAATCGTGAACGTCATTCAATTCTTCTTGAACTTGCTTTCCGACCCGCGCGGAGCCATTGCGGGCTGGATTATCTCGCTTGGTGCGGTGTGGGTGTATACGCCGCTGTTCCTTATCGTGTTCATCGAAACGGGCTTGGTGTTCTTCCCGTTTTTGCCGGGTGACTCGCTCCTGTTCGCGGCGGGCGTGTTTTCCGCCGACGGTGGCGGCTTGAATATTTGGGCCACGCTTATCGTGTTCTACGTGGCCGCCATTTTGGGCAACACGTCGAACTACTGGATTGCCCGCTTCTTCGGCGCGCGCATCATCGATTCCGGCAAAATCAAGGCGCTCACGCCCGAGCGCATGGCCAAGCTCGACCACTTCTTCGCGAAATACGGCGGCCTCACCATCGTCATTACGCGTTTCATGCCGTTCTTCCGCACGTTCGCACCGTTCATCGCGGGTACGGGCCACATGAATTTCGGCAAGTTCACCTTGTTCAACGCTATTGGCGGTATTTCGTGGGTAAGCCTGTTCGTGCTCGTGGGCTATTTCTTCGGCGGCATCCCGTTTGTGCAGGACCATTTCGAGGTCATCGTTTTGGGCATTGTCGCCGTATCGGTGGCGCCTGCGTTTATCGGCGCGGTGAAAGCGGCGATGAGTTCGAAGAAGGGCGACAAAACGAAGAACGCCAAGCACGCGAAATAACGCTGCTTTGCCGCAACGCATTTCGAACGTGCGAATAACGCGACTTGGTTGCACCATACCTCTATATACATATTGAAAGGCGCGCTCCTCGGGGCGCGCCTTTTGCATTGGCGGGAGTGCGTGCGGCGTGCGTTCTTCGCTACGGTGCTTTCTTTCTGGGCGTATTGTTTGCGAAAAGGCGTTTCGAAGGCATGGCTAAGGTAAAAAATAAATTTACCCGCTTAAAATCGCTTAATACTGCCGACCCATTCTTTCTATAATGCAGACAAAGGAAACGACGAAGGGAAGGTGGGAACGCACATGAGCGTTGCGAAAAATGCACTGCATACGCGCGACTTTGCAGCTGCTGGCATTTCTGTTGTATGCATGCTCGCCGCAGCCTGCTTGACTGCGGGAGTGACGTGCAATCAGGTGGCGTACGCTTCTGAAACGGAGTCCCAATCGCAGGCGGCAAGCGCGCAGGGTACGCAAAACGCCAGCTATTTATATGCGGTGCGAGATTCCGAAACGAATTTATGGGGCTTTGTCGACGCGGCTGGGACGCAAGTGATTCCGTGCCAGTTCGAGTCGCTTGGGAGTTTGCCAGGGCAATCGCCCAGCCTTGTGACGACGTATTCGCCGAACAATGGGTCAAAGTCCTATTTTCCCGATTTTGGATGCGCCTATGATTTGCCGGGCGGCGTGATGAACGATGATCCGTTCCCCGCGCAAGACCCCGATACCGAAAAATGGGGCTATATCGACAAGTCGGGCGAATGGGTTATCGAGCCCGAATACGAACAGGCGCGCATGTTCAGCGACGGGCTTGGCCTGGTGTATTCCGAGGATAAGGGCGCAGGTTACGTAAATGCCCAAGGCGAACTCGTAGCGAGCGGATATATTGCCGCCACGTCGTTCAGCGATGGCGTGGCCTTCGTTTCGGGCAAGCTCGACGACGAGAAAAACGGCATCAAACACAATAATTCCTATGCCGCGATTGATAAGAACGGTGCGTGGGCGCTCAACTCGGCGAAAAGCTCTACTGAAACCGATCGCTATTGCTATAAGCAGCCTATTTTCTTCCACGATGGCGTGGGCTTCGAAGGCATCAAAGATGGCAAGGCCGTCTACGTTGACAGCAAAGGCAATGAAGCACTCAGCGCGAGTTCTGGCCACGATGGCGTGAGCATTGCTGCCGCGGGGCCTTTTTACGACGGATATGCCACTATAAGGTTGCAGGGCAACGACATGTGGGCCGAAGCAGGTTACACTGGCATGGATGGCACTACGGCATATGGCCTTATCGACAAAACGGGCGCCCTTGTGAAAGACCCGACAGCGAAGTCTACGCAATGGGCAACGCTTGTCGATTTGTGGGGCGGCATCAACCATGCGGGCGGCGGAATGGTTGCTGCCCAGGATTCGGTTTCGGGCCTGTGGGGCTATCTTGATGCGAAATCGGGCGAATGGAAGATTCAGCCGCTCTTTTCGGACGCCCAGCCGTTTGCGGATGGCATGGCGTATGCAAAAGATTTCGCGACGGGCGATTGGGGCATCATCGACGATTCCGGCGCATGGACGGCCGTTCCTCGTTTGGATAACTTCAATTCTGACGATCAATCCCTTGTTGCCGCAGGCGGTCTTGTGTACGGTACTGCCGAAGCGAGGGGCGGTGCCGCGTCGGTCACCTCAGAAGGTTGGATGAATGCCCAGGGTCTTTGGGTTGCGTCGTGGGAGTTGTGATGCAAATGAAGCGTTTGAATATGAGCCATGCCTCATGGCTGCGTTCTGCGGTGGCGATTGCTTTTGCAGCCTGCGCGCTTGCGGCCCTTGCCGGCTGCGCTTCTGCAAAGGTGGAGGTTGAACAGTCGCAGGTGCAAAGCGATTTCGAGGCGAACGAAGAGTCTTTGGTAGCCGATGGCGTTTTGGTGCAAAGCCCTTACGTTGACAACGACGATTATGCGCTCACCGCGTTCGATGTTTCCGATTCCCACGTGGCTGACGACGGTGCGAATGTGTTCAATGCCAAGGCGACGTTTGAGAACAGCGCCTTCCGCACCACGATGGACGTTGTGGCCACCTACGCGAAAGACGGCGATTCCTATGTGCCGAACTTCGAGACGTCGAACGCTTCGACGAAGGCCATTTCGGGTATCGTATATGACCCTCAGGGCACGTTGAGCTCGTCTGATTTGGAAAATATCCAAAGCGTCGATTTCGATGAAGATGCCCAAACGTGCACGGTTTCGGTGGCGTACGAGCCCGAATGGTTTGAAAGCGTGCAGGGCGACGTGAAATACGTTTATCGCTTCGATGGCGCGTCGTGGGCGCCCGATGCGAGCGCAAACGACTCTGCCACTGTGAGCTACAGCCCGCTCGTGGCGACGTATGATCAGTTCTCCGCCGATACCGACAAGGGCGGCTGCCTTACCAAGATTGATATCGTGAGCCTCGATGAGAAAACAGGCGAAGTAACCGCGAACGTCACGTGGACGCGCGGCAAGCATTCCAACCATGCCGCCGCTGCCGCTCTGCGAAGCGTTACCGACGATACCGATGTCACACTCGATGCCACCGTGAAAGGCACGCTGTATTCTGCACCCACCGAGCAGGGTGATCATCGTGTGACGGCAACGCTTACGGGCACGGCCTCAAACGGCAAGCCGATGGTCGTAGGCATATTTGCCGGCGGCGACGGGTACAACGAGGATTGGACGATTGCCTACAACGCATCGGTGCAAACCGACGATGCGTCCTATACTTGCGGTAGCGTTATCTCGAAGAAAATCTAGCGAGCGAGCTTCTATCAATACGGCGAACTCTTTCAGAAGCGTCCGGCAACCCCGGGCGCTTCTTCTATAATAGGGCGGAATGCACAAGGCGCTGCGAGCGCCGCACACGAACGCGAAGGACCTACGCGATGTCGGAAGCCTTATACCGCAAATACCGCCCGCAAACGTTTGAAGACGTGGTGGGCCAAACCCATATCGAGCGCACGCTGAAAAACGCCATCGAGCAAGACAAAGTGGGTCACGCCTACATGTTCTGCGGCCCCCGCGGCACGGGCAAAACCACGACGGCGCGCCTGCTCGCCAAGGCGCTTTTGTGCGAGAAGGGGCCCACGCCCGCTCCCGATGGCACATGCGAACAGTGCCTCGCCATTGCCGAGGGCAACCATCCCGATGTCTACGAGCTCGACGCGGCAAGCCGCACGGGCGTCGATAATGTGCGCGAGGAAATTATCGGTCGCGTTCAATATGCTCCCACGCGCGGGCGCTACAAAGTCTATATCATCGACGAGGTTCACATGCTCTCGATCGCGGCGTTCAACGCGCTGCTGAAAACGCTCGAAGAGCCCCCGAGCCACGTGGTGTTCATCATGTGCACCACCGACCCCCAAAAAGTTCCCGAAACCATCCAATCGCGCTGCCAGCGCTTCGATTTCCATCGTCTGAGCAACGAGGAAATCATTGCCCGCCTTGGTGCCGTGTGCACGGCGGAAGACGTGCAGTTCGAAGGCGACGCCCTCGATTTGGTGGCCCATCGTGCCCAGGGCGGAATGCGCGATGCGCTTACCATGCTCGAACAGCTTATCGCGTTCGGCGACGGCAACGTGACCATGGAAGTTGCCAACGATGTTCTGGGCTCGCTCGACGTCGACGATATGAGTGGCATTGTTCGATCGATTGCCACGCGCGATGCGGCGGCGTGCTTTACCTGGGTTTCCGAATATGTGGAAACGGGTGCCGACTTGGCTCGATTTGTGCGCGACTTGGCCGCGTACGTGCGCGATTTGTATGTGCTGTCGCTCACCGATGGGGCGGTTGCCGTGAACGCGCCGCAAAGCTCGCTGCCGCGCATGTCGGGCGAGGCTCAAATGTTTGGAATCGATCGCCTCGCGTATATCTTGCGCGTGCTGGGCGATTTGAATACGGAATTGCGCACGTCGACCAATCCGCGCCTGTCGTTTGAGATCGGCCTCACGCGCATGGTGCGTCCACAAAGCGACCTTACGCTTGAATCGCTCGCTGCGCGCGTCGAAGTACTCGAGCGCGCGCTGGCGCAGGGCGCGGTTGCGGCACCTGCTGCAGCTCAGCCTGCCGCCATGGCGCAGCAGCCGGCGAGCGTTCCTCCCGCGGCGAATGCAGGGTATAGACAGCCCGTTGCGGCTCCCGCTGTAGCCGCCCAGCCCGCAGCGGCCCCGTCGCCCGCCCAAGTTCAACCTACGGCAGCCCAGCCTGCCGCGCCGTCGTCGCCTGCCCAAGCTAGCCAATTCCAGCGTCCCATCCAGCGACCTGCGCAAACGCAGCCGGCGGCCCAGCCTGCTTCGCAGGGTGCTGCCATGGTTGACAAGGCGGCGGAATTTCGCGCCCAGCTCGAGCGTCGCCGCGCCCAACGTACGGTTGTTCCTCAAGCTCAGCCGCAGTCGCAAGGCTTTGCTCCGCAGGCTCAAGCTGCGGCACCAGCGCGCGCTGCGGCGCCTGCCGCTGTTTCTGCTGCTCCCGCCGTTGCGTCGAGCGACGTGAAGGCGAAACTTTCCAACCCGGCCGCCCTGCAGCGCGGATGGCAAACCGCGCTTGCCGATTTGAAGCGCCAGCGAGCCGCTTATGGCGCGCTGCTGCTTTCGGCGCGTATCGTGGCCGAGCCTGATGCGTCGGGAATTGCCATCGAATTCTCGCCCGAGAATTCGTTCGCGTTTTCTGCCGCTCAGAAACCTGACATTACCGCCGCAATCGAGTCGGCGCTTTCCGCGTCATTCGGCGGCCCTGTTCCGTTCCGCGTGACTCAGGGATCTGCGGCTGGTGGCGCTGCCCCCGTCGCATCCGCGCCCGCGCTGGCGCCCG
>CAKUEV010000051.1 GCA_934646845.1 uncultured Slackia sp. | reverse complement strand
TCGAAGGCCTTCAGTAGGCAACTTAAGCTCGCTTCATATGCGCTGCATGAACAATAGGAAAGTTGGCAAAATGGCATCTCTCACTATTCCCATTACCAAACTTCGTGATGATGCGGTAGTTCCATCGTACGCGTATCCTGGTGACGCTGGCGTTGATTTGCGCGCCGTAGAACCTGCGACTCTTGCCCCGTTTGAACGCGCGCTTGTACCCACGGGCCTTGCGATTGCAATCCCTGAAGGGTATGCGGGTTTCGTTCAGCCCCGCAGCGGCCTTGCGATTAAGCAGGGCGTTACCGTGCTCAATACCCCCGGCCTCATCGATAGCCATTATCGCGGCGAGCTTAAAGTTGCGCTTATCAATCTTGACGCGCATTCAACTTTTGAAGTCGCACCGGGCGATCGAATCGCCCAACTTGTCATTCAAAAAGTCGAGAATGTCGAGTGGAACGTCGTTGACGCGCTCGACGAAACCGAACGCGGCTGCGGCGGCTTCGGCAGCTCCGGCGTCCAATAAACGCTTGCACCTTTTATACCTTCGAAACGGCCAGAGCTCTTCGCGTCGCGCAAGCCTCTGGCCGTTTTTCTTAAACGGTATTGCTCACGGGGCAAACGGTAGAAATGTTCGATATTTTTACTGCACTCGAAACTTTCTCGCAATGCGTAACATTCACGAAACACGCGCCACGTATGCTAACCTCATCAGAAGGGGAGACGCATTAGGCGTCCTGCGGCCTTGGCCGACCCGCATTAGTATTGCGTAAAGGAGAATTGCATGTCCTACGCCGAACGAATCCTTGAAGAGCTCAAGGCCAAGAACGCCGACCAGCCCGAATTCATTCAGGCAGCCACGGAAATCCTGAGCACACTTGGTCCTGCGCTCGACGCTCATCCCGAGTACGAAGAGAACGCTCTGCTCGAGCGTTTTGTCGAGCCTGAGCGCGTCGTGATGTTCCGCGTTCCTTGGGTCGATGATTCTGGTAAGGTCCAGGTCAATCGCGGCTATCGTGTCGAGTTCAACTCCGCCATTGGCCCCTACAAGGGTGGCCTTCGCTTTAACCCCACGGTTACGCTCGGCATGCTGAAGTTCCTGGGCCTGGAGCAGATTCTTAAGAACAGCCTCACCACGCTTCCAATGGGCGGCGGCAAAGGCGGTTCCGACTTCGACCCCAAGGGTAAGTCGAACAACGAAATTATGCATTTCTGTCAGTCGTTCATGACTGAGCTGTGCCGCCACATCGGTCCCAACACCGACGTTCCTGCGGGCGACCTGGGCGTTGGCGGCCGCGAAGTTGCCTATATGTTCGGCCAGTATAAGCGCATTCGCAACGAGTGGACCGGCGTGCTTACCGGCAAAGGCCTCTCGTTTGGCGGCTCGCTCGCTCGCACCGAGGCCACGGGTTATGGCCTGGTGTACTTCGTTGACGAATATCTGAAGTCGAACGGCGATTCGTTCGAGGGCAAGAATGTCGTCGTTCACGGCTCCGGCAACGTTGCGATTTACGCTGTTCAGAAGGTTTCCCAGCTCGGCGGCAAGGTGCTTGCGTGCTCCGACACCCATGGTTGGGTTGAAGACCCCGAGGGCATCGACTACAAGGTGCTCGAGAACGTTTACAACAAGAAGCGTTCTGGCCACGACAAGGGCGTTACGCTCGCCATGTATCTCGACGAGCGTCCGAATGCTATTTGGCATGCCGAAGACGGCCGTGGCGTATGGCAGCTTCCTTGCGACATCGCGCTTCCGTGCGCTCGCGAGAACACCCTGCTCCTCGAAGACGCTCAGGCGCTTGTGGCCAACGGCTGCAAGGTCGTAGGCGAGGGCGCCAATATGCCGTCTACCATCGAGGCGACCAACTACTTCCTCGAGAACGGCGTTGCTTTCATGCCTGGCAAGGCAGCGAATGCGGGCGGCGTGCTCGTTTCTGGTCTCGAGATGAGCCAGAATGCCGAGCATCTCTCTTGGAGCTTCGAGGAAGTCGATGGCAAGCTCGAGCAGCTCATGCGCGGTATGTTCCATAACGTTGACGACACCGCCAAGAAGTACGGCCACGAAGGCAACTTCGTCATGGGCGCTAATATCGCTGGCTTTGAAAAAGTCGCCGACGCCATGATCGCTCAGGGCGTTTGCTAAAAAAGCGATTTCTTGAATCAATCAAAAAACGCAGGTCATATGGCCTGCGTTTTTTTGTTTCCTAAACTAAGAGACCGAACGTCAATGTTCCAGCATTCGGAATAGCGGATTCTGCAGAATGGCAAAACCTTGAGCGGCTCCTATTCGGCTTTGCACTCGCTCGCAGCATTGGCCTCGGCTTTAGGCGCATCGGAAGCTTCGCCTGAGGGTGCGCCCTCGGTTACTTCGACTTCACTTTGGGCTGCCTTTTCGGCGGCTGGCTCATTGCCGCTTTCCGCTTCAGTCGATACGGGCGCAGCAGGCTCGGGCTGAACGTCGATAGGCATCGGGTAACCGCAATGCATGCAGAACTTCGCATCGATGCCAACCTCGCCTCCGCACTCGGGACATGTTTTCACTCGTCCTGCACGACGGGCGGCTTCTGCTTCCGCTGCGATGCGCTGCAGTTCGTCGGCGACATCGGCTCGTTCTTTGGCGATTGCATCGAGGTCGGCCATCATTTGTTCGCGACCCGACAAAAGGGCGGGGTCGGCTTTGACCGCTTCTATCACGCTTTCGCCCAAAGCGGCGCAGGCATCTTTCCAACGACGATCGATTTCGCCCTGCTTAAAACGCAGATTCGCGCTATCGGCCATGCGTCCCGCGGCGGAGGCGCCCTTATTGAGCATATCGCCAGCTGCAGCCGCGCTCTTGTTGAACATATCGTTCAAATCGTCCATAAAGCCCATGCTAGTCCTCCTTCGTAGGTGATGGCTCCATCATAGCAACGTAAGCAGAATAGGCCGCGCTTCGTGTCGAAACCGTAATAGAACGTTTTGCGCCATCTTCGAAGGTGCGTTCAAACGTCACCTTGCTCGGCAGCAGCGCTACACATGCACCAGAGCCAAGCATGTAGCAAACGCACGTCACAATGCCGTAGACAAGCAAGGTCGATTCCTCACTAAACGACATAGAAGCAGCTGCGGCAACAACTTCCCACACAACAAGGGCGCATACAACTCCCGCAACAAGGGCGTAGACATACGTCCAGAACGTTCGGGCGTCTTCCGGCGCGCGTAGCGTTGCTTCAGCTGCGATAATCAAAGCAACGATACCCGTTGAGGAAAGCGTGGCGAGGAGCTGCGAACTCGAATGGCCCAATACCGTGAAATCGCACACATACAGCACCAAGCATACGGCAATAATGACAACAGAAGAGATGAGCGGCATCGAACGCTTAATGCGATTGGCAAGGGGAGTCTCTTCGGCCATGGCCGTTGTCGCCTTTGCGCGAACGAGTTTTCCATGCGGGTGTCGCAGGGTGCCCGTTTTCACATTCCGTCCCAAACCGGACATCTCGTCGTTTTTCACAACGGCCCACGCGACAAGTGCGATGATAACAACGGCTATAACGATAATCTGCATAACGTTCCTTTCGATACCTCGATGATTGTACCTTCACGAAGGCGCGGCATGCTCTCTTGTTGCCTTTTCGATGGCATCGTTCGTCAAACGTGTATACGTGTTACCATCATCTGACCAAAATGCGAATTTGAGCTTAAGAAGAAAGGCCGCTCATGCATGTAACCATCTATTCCGACGGATCATCGCGCGGAAACCCGGGGCCGGGAGGATACGGGTCGGTTCTGCATTACACCGATCCCTCTGGAAAACTGCATGTGAAGGAACTTTCGCAGGGGTTCGATTGCACGACCAACAATCGCATGGAGCTTTTGGGCGTTATCGCCGCTCTTGAAGTGCTTAAACGTCCTTGCGAGATTGACGTCATCTCGGACTCCCAATATGTGGTGAACGCCTTCAACCAGCATTGGGTCGAAGGATGGCTCAAACGAGGCTGGAAAAACGCAAAGAAGGAGCCCGTGAAAAATGCCGATCTTTGGAAGCGTCTCCTGAAGGCGAAAGAGCCTCATAACGTCACGTTTCATTGGGTGAAAGGCCATGCGGGGCATCCTGAAAACGAACGCTGCGATGAGCTTGCAACGACGGCGGCCGATGGCGAAGGAAGGATTAAGGACGAAGGTTTCCAGGCTTAATTGGGCACATGAGGCACATGTACCATGAGCCGATGAGGCTTGGCGATTTCAGCATAAGAAAAAGGAGGCGAAGTGCCTCCTTTTTCTTATGTTTTATTTTTCTTCGACTGAGAATGCTTCTTGGATTTCGTCCCTTCATCGCCAACAACGACGAATTGCGGCGAATCAAGGAGGAATTCTTTCAAAAAGGCCGCTTCATCTGCCGTGAGCCTATGCCCGGTCTCATGCGAATGCATGCTGCGCGGCTCCTCTGCGGTTGTGCCCATGCTTGCTCCTTCTCCCCAGGGCGCGCTCGAACATTCCCCTTATTGCGCCACCCATCGCGTCACTACGCGTTTCATCTGCGAAATCGTCTTTTCTTCAATACCTACTATAGTTGTATCATTTCTAATCTTGACTCTGCGATGCTGGTTTCGCGGGAGACGGTTCTATTTAACGGGCAGCGGTCATGCGGGGTTTTAGACGCACCATAGATGCTTAGATGTGTGCAAAACGGCATATCGCAGAGGACAGCCTGTACTCTATTCGAGCGGTATAATGTTCGAACCGAAACGACGGTCGAAGTTTCGACCCACATCAAAGAGGTGCTCGTCGATGGGATCTCCCGTAAAACTCAGCTTTTTTGCAAAACGCGATGTACTTCGCTGCGTTCCCTTGATGCCTTCGGGCGCAACGTATGGTTACATCTCGAGCGGCCTCGCCATGCCTAAGGGCGGAGCGTGCTACGTTGCCGCTTTTGACAATCCAGCGAATACGAGCAAGGCGCGCATCGTTGCGTATATCGATTGGTTCGGTCGAGCGTATTCCTGCGATGAGCCCCTCGCCCAAGAACCGCTGCGCGACCCCGATTTAGTGGTGTACACCTGTGAGGACAACGTCGAATCGGCGGAGGCCAACAACGAAAACGCCGACGCCACGTCACCGGCACGTTTGGATGTGTTTCTCGGCGATGGCTCGCGTCGAACGGTCGCCGAAGCCAGGGTCGCGAACGTCGAAAACACCAGGAAAGCCGAGTTCAGCTACACGGCAATAGACGATTCGTTCCCTGGGAAATTCGAAGCCGCAAACCCATTGCGCTACCTTGAGTTTATGTCGATCGCCTATCTCGCGTTCGTCGAATTTGCGCGCTGCACCGAGTGGGAGCCCAAATCCGCATCGAGCGATTCGAGCGGCCATGGGGCCATGTCCAATGAGGCCTTCGATTTGGCAGCTGTGTTTTCCCGATTCCAGCAATCCGATTTTTTTGACGCGATTAATCGAGAGGTCCTGGAAGCGGAGACGTCGTGGACCGAAAACCCCGAACGTGCGCGCGGTATTGAGCGATTTTTGGTGAACGGCCTGCGCGACAGCGGCCTCGTCGGTATCTCCGGCGACGCTTTAACGGTCGAAGGGGCGGCCGAGGGGCCGAATGCTCGCCTCATTCGCACGTCGCGATACTCGAACCTGTTCTTTCTCGACTTCGTGTACAACACGCAAACCGAATGTTTGGAAGATGGCGCTTTCGCCTCGTGCGACGCCACGCGCGAGATACGTCACAAGCTGTTGCGCGCTGAAGGAGCCCTCAATAGATTCCTCATGGTGTCCAACTTCCTCGAAAGCGAAGAGGACGACACATTCGAGCAAACCGAAGAAGAGATTTCGAAACTCGCCGATTCCTTCGTCGAATACCTCTGTGTGCAAGCGCCCGATCCGAATACGCCGCTTGAAACAACAGGACGTTGGGACACTCATATCGCGATCGCCCAAGCGGGGGAGTTGTGGCGCGCGCCCTACCGCATTCCCTATGAGTTTTGCCTGAACGAAGCAGGCACAGAAGTCGGCTTTAATCTTGCCGTACCCTGCAAATTCGCCATGGCGCAAACTCATTGGGACAGCGATGTTAACGATTATCTGCCGTATACCTCTTTTGAATTGAGCGCGACTGAGGCGCGCTATGCCGCGCATGCTGCGCTTTTGGCCGCGTCGAGCGCATTTCACGCCTCGGCCTCAATTGAAAAGGTTTGCGTGAATTGCCTGCGCGACGGAAAGAGGGACGACATCGTTATTTCTGCTGAATTCGACCGCAAAACGCTCTGCGAGGCATATTCGGCAAGCGAGGCGAATGCATTCAAGGAACCCTTCGAGACCCTTTCGAGGTTCAATGCGCGTTTCAACCTCGAAGGCGATAATGGACTCTGCCGCATCGATAAGCTTTTCTCTCTTGGCCAGGGCGCTTTTAAATCGAGCTTTGAGCGTTTGGTGGCAATCGACACCACGCCATTCAATGAAAAGGCGCGCGACATGCTCCATGTCGATTGTCCAATGCGCATGTCCATTTTCGAAGACGGCCAGCGGCGCGCGTATGCCGATGAGGTTTCAGCCGCGCTTGATGCTGGCGTCGAAAACGCCGAGCTCGCCTTGAAGCAGATTCATGACCGCACGGAAGATTTGCTTGTGCGCGACATTTGCAATAGGCTTTTGGCCGCATTCTCGGAAGGCTCTTTAGGGGAAACGTCGTTTCTCGAGGTGAAGGAAGCGTTCATGGATGCATACGGCCTTAAGCCCGCCATGATGCGCGCTTCGTCGCTCATGCGCGACGACGATCCGGCTGCCATTGGGCTCCTTGAGGAATTAGCCGCGCAAGGCGATGCCATTGACGGTTTCAACGACACCTCGCGTGTATGTTATCGCTATTTTGACAGCTACGAAACGCGCGCGATTTATGCGAAACGATGCCTCGACGATGCGAAAGGCCGTATCGTGAACCCTCTTGCCGACGAAGTGTTTCTTGCGCACGACTCCCTTGCACAAGAGCTCACAACGACAATTACAGGCGCTGATGAGGCGCTCAGGCATGCACAACGCTGCATAGAGCTCTCTCCGGCACGCGCCTATTCGTACTTACGCGCGGCTCGAGCGTACTTCATGAAAGACGACTACGAAAACGAAGTGAAGATGTGCTGCAAGGCGCTCGAAGTCACATGGAAGGTCGACGACGCCGGACTCGCGTTCTATTGGCTCGCGTATTCGTTCTGGAAACTCGAGAAGTACGATGCCGCGGTCGCTTGCTATAAACGCTGCAGCATGCTTAATTCCTACATGGCCGCCGAGGCGAAAGCTGAACTCGACGAGCTGCTCTCGTCGGTGAAGGGCCTTAAACGCCATAGTGTTGAGGAAGACGAAGCGATTCTTCAAGCGCACGGCGTCCCCTTGAATGCTTTGACCGAAAACGCCGAATTCCTCCTTGCTGCCGCGAGAGAAACGATTGACTCGTCGGCGGTTTCCCTCGGCTGCATTTTGGCGGCGGCGGCAGTTCGCATCTCGCGCGACGATGCAATCGTCCCCGCGCTTCGCGCCTTGAATGTGACGATGTAGCGCAAAAGCCGTCGGGTCCCAGGCCAAAAGAAAGCCCCAGATGCTGCTGGCAATCTGGGGCTTATTGTTTGCAGGGTTTCATTGGCCCACGCGACGGTTACTGGAACTTCTTCACGTT
Organism: uncultured Slackia sp.; assembly: GCA_934646845.1. Classification (GTDB taxonomy): domain Bacteria; phylum Actinomycetota; class Coriobacteriia; order Coriobacteriales; family Eggerthellaceae; genus Slackia. Next base: position 2,788 of record CAKUEV010000051.1, on the reverse strand, counting down.
CATGCAGCGCATGGCGTTAAGAATGGCCAGAATCGCCACGCCCACATCGGCAAACACCGCCATCCACATATTCGCGATGCCCACGGCGGCAAGCACGAGCACGGCAAGCTTCACGCCCAAGGCAAACACGATGTTCTGCCATACGATACCCATGGTTTTGCGCGACAAACGAATCGCTTTCGCGATATTCGACGGCTTATCGTCCATGAGCACGATGTCAGCCGCCTCAATGGCAGCATCGGAGCCCATCGCGCCCATCGCAATACCGATATCGGCGCGGGTGAGCACGGGCGCATCGTTGATGCCGTCGCCTACGAAGGCAAGCTTGCCTTTCTTGCTTTCCTCATCCAGCAAGCGCTCAACTTCCACGACCTTGTCTTGGGGCAGAAGCTTGGCGTGGAATTCATCAAGGCCAAGCGTCGTGGCAACGGAACGCGCGACTTCTTCCGCATCGCCGGTCAGCATCACCGTTTTGGTTACGCCCGCCGCATGCAGGTCGGCGATAGTTTTGGCGGCATCGTCTTTCACCATGTCGGCGATAACGATATGACCCAGGTATTTTCCGTTTTCCGCAACATGCAGCATCGTTCCAACGAGCTCGCAGTTGCTGGCATCAATATCGAGGCTCGCCATGAGTTTGTCGTTGCCAACGCTCACGTGCGCGCCGTCGATTTCGGCCTGTACGCCACGCCCGCTTACCTCGCTCGCATTCGACACGCGGGCCTCGTCGACACGTTCGCCGTACGCGTGCTTTACCGACATCGCGATAGGATGGTCGGAATACGCTTCGGCATGAGCCGCCAGCTCAAGCAGGCGATCGCTTTCGACGCCTTCTGCGGGATGAACAGCAACAACGCCGAAGGTACCGCTCGTAAGCGTACCGGTTTTATCGAACACGACCGTATCGACCGAGGCAAGCGACTCCAAGTAATTGCTGCCCTTAATCAAAATGCCAAGCTTGCTCGCGCCACCAATACCGCCGAAAAACGAAAGCGGAACGCTGATGACAAGCGCACATGGGCAGCTCACCACGAGGAACGTAAGTCCGCGGAAAACCCAATCGCTCCACGCACCGAAGCCAAGCAGGGGAGGAAGCACCGCCAACGCGAGCGCGACTCCGCATACTGCAGGCGTGTAATAACGAGCGAAGCGCGTGATGAAATTCTCGGTATGGGCCTTCTTTTCGGCAGCGTTCTCGACCAGCTCAAGAATACGGCTCACCGTTGACTCGCCAAAGGGCTTCGTTGTTTTGATGGTAAGCAATCCTGTGAGGTTCACGCAGCCAGAGACCACTTCGCTGCCCGCTTCAATGGCGCGCGGCACACTCTCGCCGGTTAAGGCGGCCGTGTCGAGCTGGGAAGATCCTTCCACAACGATGCCGTCAATCGGCACACGCTCGCCCGGCTTTGCAATGATTTCGCTGCCAACAGCAACGCTATCGGGGTCAACCTGCTCCAAATCGCCGTTCGCGTTACGCACGTTCGCGAAATCGGGTGCAATGTCCATCATGGCCGCAATCGATTTGCGGCTTTTGCCGACCGCGTATTGCTGGAACAGCTCGCCCACCTGGTAAAACAGCATAACCGCTGCGCCTTCGGCCATATGGGGGCCGGAGTCGGGGAAGAATACGAGCGAAAATGCGCCGATCGTCGCAACGGCCATAAGGAAATTCTCGTCGAACACCTGGCCGTTCTTGATATTTCGCGCCGCTTTGAGAAGAACGTCGTAGCCGGCAATCGCATACGGAATAAGGTACAGCACGAATTCCGCATACACCGCATTGCGTTCGCTGCCGAGCCAAACGGAAAGGGGCAACAGCTCCGTTATGGCGAATATCAGCGCAAACAAAACGAGCGCAAGAACAATGCGCTTTCTCCAGCGCCTCAATTTCTTATTCATGGCAATAATCCACCTTGAGATTTATCGCACGATCTCGCAATCGGGTTCGATTTTCCTGCAAATAGCCTGCGCTTCGTCCATGATTTCGTCGAAGCGCGCATCGTCGGCCTCGACGACGAGCTTCTGGGTCATGAATGTCACTTTGGCATCGACAACGCCATCGATTTTCTTGATGGCGGCCTCCATTTTCGCTCCGCAGTTCGCGCAATCAAGCTCGTCGAGTTTAAACGTCTTACGCATGGCTTGTTCCTTTCACTCATGCGGGTTAATAGGCTTATTCGCAAATATGGGTCATGCCCTGAGCGATCATCGTGTATACGTGGTCGTCGGAAAGCGAGTAGATCACGTTTTTGCCATCGCGCTGGAATTTCACCAGGTGGGCCTGCTTCAACGTGCGAAGCTGATGCGAAACGGCGCTTTGTGTGGCGCCGATAACCTCGGCCAAATCACCCACGGAAAGCTCGCGCCCCATAAGGGCATACAGAATTTTGATTCGCGTCGTATCGGCGAATACCTTGAAGAGGTCCGCCAAATCGTAGAGCAGCTCTTCGTCGGGCATATCGGGGGCCGTTTCATGAGCCTGCTCGCAACCGCAGCTGCAGGAAAGGCTCGGTTCTTGAATGGCCGGTTCTTCAACAATAGTCTGTGCCATGCTTGCTCCTTTATGAGACCAAACAAACATATGAACAACTGTTCATAAGTATAGATATAAGAATGGCGCTGTCAACAAAGGCAGCGCCACAATTTCAAGTATTTTGCTTCGCATGGCGGAAAGGCGCCCCCAAGAAGCGGGGAGCGCAGAGGGGCTTTCGTTCCTCACGCGAAGGAGAACAATCCGAAGGCGGCGTACCGGTTGACCCCCTTCGGACTTCGTTCCTCACACGCGGAG
>CAKUEV010000050.1 GCA_934646845.1 uncultured Slackia sp. | reverse complement strand
GGGTAAAGCTTCTCGGTATCGCTGATAAGCATAGGTCCTCTTTCTCGCAATCGATGGTGCGAATGCAAGGGGAGTCGTTGGGCTTATGCGGCCGAAGATTCCCCTTCACGAAGCAGGCGCGCAGAAAACGCGCGCCTGAGTAATATCTTCGTTGTTGGGAGCATTGTACCGAAATCGGGCTTCAACTGGAAATTATCGCCTGTTCAATGTGGAGGTGACGTGATGGCGGGGCGGGCGCGGCCGTAAAAAAATGGGGCAGGGATACGTTCCCTGCCCCATTGTGGGTAATTAGCAAATGCGTGGAAGCTGTTCGCCTACGAGCATATCGAGGATGCGGCGTGTGCCGAAGCCCGTTTCCAAAAAGACTTTCGGGCCGCGGGTTTCGTTGGCCTCCTCGACGCGGCCGATAATGGCGGCATCGGCGCCGTATTTGTTGGCCTTCATGGCAGCGAGCGCGGCTTCGGTCTGCTCGGCGGGCACGATGCAAACCATTTTGCCTTCGTTGGCAACCTGGAATACGTCGTAACCGAGCATGTCGCACGCGCCGCGTACCACGTCTTTCACGGGAACGTCGTCTTCCGAGACTACCATGTCAACGCCGCTTTGCGCGCCCAGCTCGTTGAGCGTCGAGGCCAGGCCGCCGCGGGTGGGGTCGCGGAAGCAGCGCGTATCGGGGGCGGCGGCGAGCACGTCGGCAATAAGGCCGTTCAGAGGGGCGGCGTCGCTTTCGATGGGGGCGTTGAACGAGAGGTTCTCGCGCTGGCTCATGATGCAAATGCCATGATCGCCCAGCGTGCCGGAAAGCAGAATGGCGTCTCCGGGCTTGCAGTTCGCGCCAGAAAGCTCGACGCCGGCCGGCACCAGGCCCACGCCTGCCGTGTTGATGTAAATGCCGTCGCCGTGTCCGCGATTCACGACTTTCGTGTCGCCCGTTACCACATGCACGCCGGCCTCGGCAGCGACTTCGCGAATCGTTTCGCAAATGCGGCGGAGGTCATTCATGGGGAAGCCCTCTTCGAGCACCATGGCGACCGAGAGGTATTTCACCTTGGCGCCGCTCGTGGCAACGTCGTTCACCGTGCCGCAAACGGCCAGACGGCCGATGTTGCCGCCGGGGAAGAAATGCGGCGTGACCACGAACGTGTCAGTGGAAAACGCCAAGCGTTCGCCCGGTTCGGGAGCCGGCAAAAGCGCGGCATCATTGCCTTGGGCAAGCTCTTCCGAGCCATAGGTCGCGGCGAACACGTCGTCGATGATGCGCTTCATCATGGTTCCGCCGGAGCCATGACCCAAAAGAACAGTTTCGTCAACCATTATGAAAACTCCCTTCATCGGGTGATGAGTGTGGACCCATCCAGTAATAGCGGGATTCGATGGGCGACTTCGGTGGTTCCTCGCGGAGGGGCCGCTACGACATGCCCGCTCGGCTACCGGCCGCTTTGCGGCCTATGCGCCTCGCTCCGGTTTCCCGTTTTGGAAGAAATTGAGAAACCGAGCATGTCGAAGCGGCCCCTCCGCGAGGAACCACCAGCCATCATCATAGTTAGTAATACCTGAAATACGCGGCGCAGGAGCCCTCGGAGCTCACCATACAGGGTCCCACGGGGTTTTCCGGCGTGCAAACCTTGCGGAACAGCGGGCACTCGCTTGGTGCCATAATGCCGCGCAGGACATCGCCGCAGCGGCACCCCTTCGGTTCGATCGTGGGCTCTACCTCGACATCATGCACGCGCATCGCATCGAAATCGGCGAATTCATCGCGAATTCGGTAGCCGCTTCCCTCGATGGGGCCAAGGCCGCGCCATGTCGCGGTGCAGGTATCGAACACCTCGTCAATCGCGGCAAGCGCTACGGGATTGCCCTCGGGCATGACGCCGCGCGCGTACGCGTTCTCGATTTCGGCGCGTCCTTCGTGCAGCTGGCGCATAATCATGGCGATGCCTTCGAGCACGTCAAGCGGCTCGAACCCGGTGATAACGCCGGGGATGTGGTATTTCTCGGCCAAAAACTGGTAAGGCTTCATTCCGATGATGGTGCTTACGTGCCCTGGCAAAATGAGGGCGTTGACCTTCAGCTCGGGGTCGCCCATGAGCACGTCGAGCGCACCGGGCATGTTTTTGTGCGCTGCATACACGCTGAAATTGGCAAGCCCCATCGCCTTGGCGCGTTTGATCGCCATGGCAACGAGCGGCGTGGTGGTTTCGAACCCGACGCCCACGAACACGACGGGGCGGGTGGGGTTTTCCTTGGCAACGGTTAATGCGTCGAGGGGCGAATACACAATGCGAATGTCGCGTCCCGCGGCTTGCTCTTTCAGAAGCGAGCTTGTGGAGCCGGGCACGCGCGTCATGTCGCCGAAGGTGGTGATGATCACGTTTGGAACGCGCGAGAGCGCGATGACCGTGTCGATGTCGTGGTTGCTCGTCACGCATACGGGGCAGCCCGGACCGCTTGCAAGACGGCAACCTTCGGGCATGAGAGAACGAATGCCGTTTCGGGCAATGGCGACAGTGTGTGTTCCGCATACTTCCATAAGGGTCGCATGCTCTGGAGCGAGCGCCTGGATACTTTCGATGATCCCGCGTGCAAGCATGGGGTCTTTGAAGCTGTTTTGGTCAACCATGGCCGCCACCTACATCGCGGGCGCGGGCTGCACGTCGTCGGCGAATTCGGGGAATTGGCGAATAAGGTCGAGCGTTTCGTTCGCGGCCTGTTCGCTTACCACCTCAATCGCGAATCCCGCATGCACCAACACGTAGTCGCCTACGGTTGCCTGCGGGGTAAGGTCGATGGAAATGGAGCGCGTGACGCCCAAAATGTCGACGGTGGCCATGTTACCCTCGTCGAGTTCGGTGATTTTTACGGGAATCGCAAGGCACATACTGGGTTCCTCCCTCTATTTCTGCGCATCTGCCTGCGCGTGGCGCGCTGCGGCGATGACGGCTTGTCCGAATGAAACGCCGCCGTCGTTGCACGGCAGCTCTTTATTGAGCGCAACGGTGAAGCCGGCGGCCTCGAGCGCGGCGAGCGTGTGTTCGAGCAGGTAGCGGTTCATGAATACGCCGCCCGAAAGCGCCACGGTAGAAATGCCGTAGGCGGCATTTGCCACCAGGCATGCCTGCATAATGGCCTCGACCATGGCGTCGTGGAACTTGCGGGCGATATTCGATGTCGCCACGCCTGCCGCCATGTCATCGAGCATGCTCGCGAATACGGGTTGGGCGTCGAGCAGAATGACGCTCGTGTCATGCGCGGTGCTGTCGGGGTTGGCGCAATTCTTGGAGACGCCCATATGGTAGGCGTCGCCTGCGGCTTCGGGGTCGATGGTTCGCTTTCTGCCCAGCGAGGCATCGCTCATGGCCGCCTCAAGTAGCACGGCGGCTTCGCCTTCGTAGGCGGGGTGCTCGCAGACGCCCAAAAGCGCGCTCGCGGCGTCGAACAGTCGGCCGACGCTTGAGGTGCGCGGGCAGTTCAAGTCGCGTTCGATCATGTGGTCGCATATCTGGGCGGCATCGCCGAGCGCCTCAATCGCGGGGGCGGCCGCGGGGTGATCGAGCAGGTCGAATTCGTGCAATGCCCCATAGGCCATGCGCAGCGGGTTTTTCACCGCCGCCGCGCCGCCTGGCATGGGAAGGTAGGCGAAGTTCGCGAATCTCTCGAAATCGGTTCGGTTCGCGAGCAGAACCTCGCCGCCCCAAATGCGCCCGTCGTAACCGTAGCCCGTGCCATCGAAGGCAACTCCAATGGTCGCTTCGTCGAGGCCGCATTCGGCCATGGCGCTTACGATGTGCGCGTGATGGTGCTGGATTTTCTCAAGGGGCAGCTCTTCGCCTGCGTCGGCTGCGCGGCGATGGGCCTCTTCGGCCCATTTCGACGAGAGGTATTCGGGGTGCATGTCGGACGCAAGGCTTTCGGGCGCGGCTTGGAACAGGCTCTCGAAATGCTCTTTTGCCGAAAGCCACGCGTCGAATGTCTCGGCGTTTTCCATGTCGCCAATATGCTGGCTCACGAACGCTTCGTCGCCGCGCAGCAGGCAGAACGTATTCTTTTGCTCGGGGCCTGCGGCGAACAGCACACGCTTTGCCTGGTCGCTGGCCTGGTCGCCCTTCTTCGCAAGCGAAATTGGCATGGGCGCGAACCCGCGCGCGCGGCGCACCATTTGCACGGCGTCGCCGGCGCTGCCCGCCGAAATCACGCGCACGACCGAATCGTCGAAACGGCAGCGAATGGGGCGGTTGTTGCCCAGAAACGCGTCGGCGATGCCTGCGAGCTGGGAGCGCGCCTCGCCATCGGCCATGCAAATGGGCTCATCGTGCAGATTGCCCGACGTCATGACGAGCGGTCCGCCGAATGCGGCAAGCAGCAGGTGCTGCACCGGCGTATACGGCAGCATAACGCCCAGTTCGGGAAGATGGTCGGCGAGGCCTGCGGCGAATTGCGCGTCGCTGCGCTTCTTCAAGAGCACGATGGGTCGCTGCGTGCCCGTGAGCAAGCGGCGTTCGGCGTCGTTGACCTGGCAGGTTTCACGCACATCGTCGAGCGTGCGATACATAACCGCGAATGCTTTGCCTTCGCGGCGCTTGCGGCGGCGCAGCTCGGCGAGGGCTTCGGGGTTGCGTGCGTCGCATGCCAAATGGAAGCCGCCAAGGCCTTTCACGGCGACGATGGCCCCTTCATGCAAAAGTTCGGCCGCGCGCGCGAAAATCGCATCGCTGGCCTGAAGGGTGCAACCCCACAGCGTTCCATCCTCGTCAGCATCGGCGCCGTCAAAAGCTTTGTCCGTTGTGGGGTTTTCCGCTAAGCTCTTTTCCCACCAGGAGATATGGGGACCGCATTCGAAGCATGCGTCGGGCTGTGCGTGGAAGCGCCTGTCCGCCGGGTTGCGATATTCGGCGTCGCATGCTTCGCACATGGGAAAGCCCGCCATGGAAGTTTTCGCGCGATCATAGGGGAGGCTGTCGATAATCGTGAAGCGCGGTCCGCAATTCGTGCAATTGATGAACGGGTAATGGTAGCGGCGGTTGTGCGGGTCGAACAGCTCGGCCACGCATTCGTCGCACGTCGCCAAGTCGGGCGACACCAGGGTGGTCGCGTCGGCTTCGGCTTCGTCCGAATAGCGAATTTCGAAATCGGAGAACCCTTCGAGCGGGGCTTCTTTCATATTGATCTCGTCCACGCGCGAGGCGGCCGGCGCATTGCTGTTGATTTCCATAACCAACGCGTCGATGTCTTCGGGCTCGCCTTCCGCGTGCACGAAGACGCCCGCGGTGGCGTTGAGCACCCAACCGCAGATGTTGTGGCGCAGCGCGGCGTTGAAGACGAACGGGCGAAAGCCTACGCCTTGAACGACGCCATGAACTTCTATGTCGAGGGCTTCTCTCATGGATGCTCCTTGGGACTAGTGCGTGTGGCTATGGCCGTGGGTATGCGGGTGGTCGTGCGCGTAAGCGCGCGCGGCATTCACAGCATCGGTGCCCGGCGTGGGCTGGTTGTCGTAGATGCCATGCCCCGTCGAGGTCATGGTGAGATGCCCGTGCGTCACGCCCTTCGTGCCCAGGATGATATTCGAGATGGTTTGAACCAGGCCGCTTTCGCCGCGCAGGATAATGACCTCCATGCAGGCTTCGGCATCGAGGTGCACATGCATGCTCGAGATGATTTGCTCGAAGAACTCGTGCTGAATGCCGTCGAGTTTGTCGCGCACGTCTCCCGTGTGGTGGTTGAACACGATGGTGAGTGTGCCCATGACTTCCTCGCCGGGCATGGAGCATTCTTCCTCGATGAGCGCGTCGCGCACCAGGTCGCGAATAACCTCGCTGCGGTTTTTCGCCAGGCCGCGTCGCGCGACTAGGGCGTCGAAGCGAACCAAGAGGTTCTCGGGCATTGCGACCGAGAACCTCATAAGGTCTTGAGCCATGATTTACACCAGTTTGACGGTCACGCCGCTGGCCTTTTCAGCGTCGTCTTCCAAGGCTTCTTTGGCGTCGTCGAGCAGCGCGCGAATGTCGTCGAGGGCGCTCATGGCCGCATGGAGCTTCTCGCCGGCGGTTTCGAAGCCCGCGTCTTCTGCCTGGTGGGCCAGGTTGTGGGCCCAGCGGCGTTCCAGCTTGATGTGGTCGTCGATCTGCTCGATCATTTGCTCGAACTGGCCGGTGTTAATGCCGTTGGTGCACATAGTGGCTCCTCTCACTGCGCCACGCGGGCGACGCTTCGGCCTCGTTGGCCAGCGGTCGCTGGGGCTGGCGCAAAAAAATGGCGATGGGCGCGATGGGCGCTCATCCGTACGGTTTTCGGCGGGCGTGCGCCTTCGGGCGTTGCGCTGTCGTTCGCGATTGGAAGTGCGGCGACTGGGCGCGTTGCCTTTCGGGCGGGTTGCTCCGTCGAAGTTTCCCTGAAGAGGGTTTTGCTGTTTGGCCTCTCGGGTTTGGGGCTATTATGGTCCTGCGCGTGGTGCATTGAAAGCAAGAAAAGGGGATAGGTGTGAAAAAACCAGTGAAAAGTAACATGTATCTCGACGCGAAGTTCGAGCAGCTCGCGGAATATGATGCGGCCATTGCGGGCGATGTGGATGCCGATGCGTGCATCATCGGTTTTGGCGAATTGCCCGACCAAGTATCTTCTGCGCTTCGTGCGGCATGCGCGGGCATTGGCATGCCAGACCCTGTGATAGTGGACGTGTCGCTTGTTGGCGAACCCGCGCGTGCGACGTTTGTGGTGGAAGCGCTTGACCCGGCGGCGATTATCGTGGCTGATGGGATTGCCGCGGCTATGCTTTCCGATGGCTACCACGCAAAGCTGCCGCTCAACGCTGCGACGCGCTTGTTGGGACGCCCGTTCGTGGCATTCGAATCGTTCCAGGGCGATTTATCTGACGACAAGCTGAAACAGCGCGACTGGGCGCTCCTCAAAACGCTGAAACGCGCGTAGCTTAATTTTGTTTGTAGGTGGCTTCTTCTTCGATGATGAGCTCGGCCATATGCGCCTCGCCCCAGACGCGCATGGCGTCGATGACGGGCTCGAGGCTACGGCCGCGATCGGTGAGCGTATATTCGACGCGCGGCGGCACTTCGGCGAATACTTCACGCTTGAGCAGGCCGTCTTCTTCCATGGCGCGCAAATTCGAGGTAAGCACTTTTTGGGAGATGCTGCCGATGGATTTCTTCAGCTCGCCAAAGCGTTTCGTGCCGGTAAGAAGGTCACGAAGGATAAGGACCTTCCATTTGTCAGACATGAAGGAAAGCGTTGCTTCGACGGGAGATGAAGTTCTAGACAGCTTAGTGGCCATGCGCCATGGGTCCTTTCGCTCGTGCGGTGTTTAAGGTGTGTGTAAGCGAAACTTATGAAATTGTGTGCGGTTGCTGGTTGCACGGTGGTTAGTATCCCACAGAAACCTGATTACCGCAAATAATTCATAGGGTTTCCTATGGAAAAAACGAGCAATTCGAAAATGCAATTTGTTGCACAAGGCTATCTTCTGAACGCGTGACGTGGGGTTTTGCCAACGCGTTGCAGAAAGGTTTGAACCGTTCAGCGTCATTTCCGAATTTCTTCTTGCAAACGCTGCAAGTAATGGTATTTTGCGGTCAGTGATTTGAGCCGGCGGGGTGCCGGTTTGAGTTTTTGTCAGTGTCGATTTTCAGCGTTGAAGCTGAGTACACAAGTGAGAGGAGCGCACAATGGCTCATCCTGTGCTTGAAACCGAAGAGTGCATTGGCTGCGGCATTTGCGTTGACGCCTGCCCGCAGGACGTTTTGGAGATTGCCGGTGGCGTTGTCGTCGTTGAGAACGAAGATGCATGCATCGCCTGCGGCGACTGCGTCGAGGAATGCCCCATGGGCTGCATCACCGAGATTAGCGAAGACTAATTCAGATCTTGGTTGCCTTTGAAGGCCCCGCGTTCGAGACGAGCGCGGGGCCTTCGTTTGTTTTGAGCTGAAAGTGAAGGAGCTTCGCGAAGGCGACATTTGCGAATGGCGCGGCGCCCATGCTTACCAAGCAAGATTCTGCGCCTTCGCCCGGCAAATCTTGCGCCTTTGCGCTCGCGCTGGAAAAGTTTGCCCTTTCGCGCCGGCAGCGGCGTTTAAGTCAAAGCTGTGGCTCGGCATTCCCGGAAATAGAAAAAGGCCAGGAGTGAACTCCTGGCCTCAAGTTTTAAGTGGTGCGGGTGAAAGGACTTGAACCTTCATGGCACTCTCGATTTAACGGCACCATATGGCACCCTATGGCACCTTGCGAACAGGGTAGCCGCCTGAACTGGGCGGGAATTCCATCGGATTCGAGGGAATTGCCGAATTTGCGGCACTCTGCGGCACGTTGTGAACTTCCGAAGAGGTGTCGCCGACACCTCTTCCCGGGGTGTCAAGCCCCAAGCGCCTTTCCATGGCCTCGAATGCCTGCCTGTCGGCCCCCTCGTCGGCGTGCACGTAGGTGTCGGCCATGGAGATGTTCGACCAGCCCGCCAAGCTTTTCACGGCCTGCGCGGACGCGCCCGAGTTCGCCAGCAGCGTTATGAACGTGTGGCGCAGCTCGTGCAGCGTGCAGTCGATGCCGAACAGCCTGGGGGCGTTCGCCTTCCACCAGCCGTAGAGGTTGCCCGCGTCCATGCGGGTGCCCACCGTGGAAGTGACGACGGGCGTCTCGGGCGTCTGCTCGATGCCCAGGCCCTGCAGGGCGAACGCCTGCATTTCCTTCCAGCGCGCCAGCGCCTGGGCGATGGGCGGCATCAGCGGCACGGCCCGCACGCCGTTCTCGGTCTTGGTCTGGGCAAGGCGCCCCGTCTTGCACTCGACCGCCTGCACCACGCGGATGTGGTCGGGGTAGACCGCGCCCCAATCAAGGCCCACTGCCTCGCCCCTGCGCAAGCCGCACATCACGCACAGGCGAACGCCGACGGTGTGGCCGTCGAGCGGCATCAGGTCGAGCTTGCGGGCGAAGTCCAGGAACTCTTCCAGCGAGAGCGCCTTCTTCTTGGGCGTGTCCTTCTTGGGAGGCTTCACCGTCGAAACGGGATTCGCGGGTATCAGGCCGTCGTAGGCGGCCTCCTGCATGATCTGGCGGAAGCAGCCGTGCATGTCGTTCATGGTTGAGCCCTTGAGCACGCGGCCCGAGAGGTTATGGCCGTTGCGAATCTTCGCTATGCCCGTTTTCACTTTGTCGCGGGTTATCTCGTCGAGGCGCATGTCGCCGAAGTAGCAGCAGAGGTTGCGGATGCGGGTATCGTCCTTCATGAGGGTCTGGGCGCGCACCTCGCCCGACTCGCGGCGCAGCTCCATCCAGCGGGCCGAGTACTCGGCGAACGTGGGGCACGGCGGCTTTTCCTCGGCGGGGTTATCGAGCTGGGAGCGGAAACGTTCCAGCTCGCGGCGAGCGGCGGTGTGGCTGCCCCTGAAGCGCCTCTCGCGGCGGGTTCCGTCGTCCATGTTGAAACGCAGCCGCCACAGGCGGCAATCGGCCTTTGAAGTGCCTTCAAGCCTGATTATGGAGCCTTCGCCTTTGGGCTGGGCCATAGCGACCATCTCCTAAAGGGGTCGAGTTCGACGAGCTTAAACCCTGGACAGCGTTCCATCGACCATGCGGAGTTTGAACTCATCGCACTCCCCATCGAGCCACAAGTACACGTCGGACGTGTATGGCTCGCACTCGGCTGTGTAGCCGATATGGCATATGACGCTGTCGCTTGTTGAGTAGTCCCAAACGACGCATGCTTTGGCTACCTTCTTTGGCAGCTTCCCCGCCTTGGTGAGCGGTTGCCACTCGATTTCGATACGGCTCGGCTCCTTGTCGGCTCTGACCTCGATGGCGCAAGGGCCACCTACGATGTCGCGGGCGTCGCCCACGACCCACTCGTCTGTGAGCAAATCAACCTTCGCGCCAGCTTCCTTCAGAGTGCGCTTCCTCATGAGTTGCTGCCTTCGTTCGTCCTCTTCGCCGCGTTTGCGAAGCGTTTTTAGGTATTCCTCTTGCTCGGGAAAGACGGAGACTTTTACATCGCAAGCGTCTTCCTTGCCATCCCGAGCATCTATATATGCCTGCTTAGCGCCAAAGATAGAGACGATGAGGCGGCATATCGCCTTCAGCAGCTCCCACCACCAGAACAGCAGCCAGTACAGCCAGCCGCGCTTCTGCTTCGGGGGATTCATGACCCAATGGGCGACGTCGGAAGCCCCGAACGTGGCCCGATGGTAAACGGCGTTGTAGGCCGCCTTCTTCGGGTTGTTCACCAGACCCATGCCCTTCTTGCCATACAGGGGATTGACCGCCCGCTTGGCCTTGCGCTTTATCTTGCCCGTGGTGCGCGCCTTTATCGAAGACTTCACGTTCGGCTTTCTGAAGCCTACCTTCATTGCGCTACCTCACATCCTTCTCGGCCTGGTACCAGACGACCACGCCCTTGAGTTTCACGGGGGCGTCGTCGGCCCGCACGATAATGTCGTCGAACGCCTCGCTGTGGCTGTCGGGGGACAGCAT
>CAKUEV010000049.1 GCA_934646845.1 uncultured Slackia sp. | reverse complement strand
GTTATAGCTCTTCTCGAACGAACACTGATGTTTGGTATACCCAAGCGGCACAATGCCGATATTCAAAATTCCGGGATGCATATAAGCCCAGGTGAGCGTTTTCTGCAGTTCGAGGCCATCGTTATAACCAGGAGTAAGCACGATTTGAGCATCGAACTCAATGCCCGCATCGAGCAGCCTCTCGAGCATCTCGATGCCATGCGGCGCATGCTTTCCGATCATTTTGCGGCGCACCTCGGGCGTAATACAGTGCAGCGAGAGACGCAGAGGCGAAATATGGCGCTCAACGATTTCGTCAAAATCGTCTTCGGTCAAATTCGTGAGCGTGACGAAGTTGCCCTGCAGAAAACTCAGACGCCAATCATCGTCGCGCAGCACGAGCGAAGCGCGCGCATCTTCGGGGAGCTGGCGCATGAAGCAGAACACGCAGGCGTTGCGGCACGTTTTGATTTTGTCGAACACGGCGCCATCAAATTCAATGCCCCAATCTTCGCCTTCATCGCGGAAAAGGTCGACCTCGCCCGCCTCGCCGTCGCAATCGACGTAGGCAACGGTGATTTCTTCGCCATCGGCATACCACCGCCAGTCGAGCACATCGCGCAGGGGGTTTCCGTCAACGGAAAGAATACGGCAACCCGGCGTAAAGCCCGCGTCGTCGAACGGCGAACCCTCGGCGACGCTGATGATTTCGCCGCCGCCTTCGGGCGCGCCCGGATATTCGTGCACATAGCGGCTCTCTGCCATGCACATTCCTTTCCTCAATACGAAAGCGGGCGGCCGCACGCCGCCCGCAAAATGTCACATTCGATACATGCTACCAGCCGAAATAGGCCGCCGGGTTCACGGCCGTGCCCGTTACGCCATTGCTGCACCCCGTATTGATTTGGAAGTGCAGGTGGGGACCGGTGGAAAAGCCCGTGCTGCCGGAAATCGAAATTTGCTGGCCGGCGGAAACGCGCTGGCCAACCGAAACGAGTACCTGAGAATTGTGCAAGTACCACGTTACCAAGCCGCCGCCATGGTCGACCGTAACGGCGATGCCGCCCGTGCCAAACCAGCCGGCCGTGGTAACCGTGCCATCGGCCATGCAGTAGACAGGTTCGTACGAGCTCGAAAGGTCGACGCCTTGATGAAAGTCGCCAATGGAGGGTCGCCAGCCAAAACCGCTCGTGACGTACTTGCCAGGAGCCGGGTTCACCCAGCCCGAAACGCTGCCGGAAAAGCTCGCGGAAGAACTGCTCGACGAGCTGGAGCTTGACGAGCTCTGCTGAATAGCCCTTTGAGCGGCCGCCGCAGCTTCCTCTTCCTTCTTTTTGGCCTCTTCGGCGCTCATGCGCGTTTGCTCAGCCTCGGCGAGGATGGCAGAAATATCGCTGTTCATGTCGTCGTACTGCTTCTGCAGGGCTGCCTGAGCAGTTTCCAGCTCTTCCTTGGCGGCCTTGGCGTTGGCGAGCTCTTCCGCCGCAACCTTTTCCTGCTTGGAGTATTCGGCATGGGCCGCCTCGGCTTCAGCCTTGGCGTCTTTGTTCTGCTGCACCAATGTGGCATCTTGCTGGCTGATGCGCTCAACGGAATCCCAGTTGGTAACGAAGTCATCGAACGACTGGGAGCCGAAGATGACGTCGATCATGCTCATGCTGCCTTCGCGATAGATCGAATTCGCGCGTTTGGCCAGCTGGTTGCGCGTGCTTTCGATGAGCGACTGGGCCTCATCGATGCGCTGCTGGGCGGCATCCATGGCAGCAACGGCAGCCTCGTGGGCGTCGTTTGCGGTGTTGTAGCGCTCGAGCGCTTCGTTGTATTGCGTTTGAAGAGAATCGAGCTTGGCCTTCATTTCGTCGGCTTCAGCCTGCTTCGAAGCAGCAGACGCGGCGAGTTCGTCGGCTTTCGCGTTCAATTCATCGGATTCGGCGGCGTATGCCAACCAGGGGAAAAGCATCGCGCATCCCGCGACGCCGGCAGCTTTCAAGAAATTGCGGCGCGTCCAGCCGCGAAGTTCAGAGCCAGTTTCGTTCATAGCGTGGTTGCTCCTTAATCTGTCGTTGCGCACTCCGCAATGCGAGAATGCGCAGACCAACAGACCGATTTTAGCAGGAAACACACGCGACGAGAAGCAATTACATTGCTTCCAAACATTCCACCACTTCTTGGATTTGATCGGCAGGGGTTGAGGCGCCAGCAGTCACGCCCACGGTTTTGCAGCCCTCGAACCACGAAGCGTCCAGTTCATCGGCGCCTTCCACGAAATGGGACCTCTCGCAGTGCGCTCGGCAAATCTCATAGAGATGCGTGGTGTTCGACGAGTTCTTGCCGCCCACGATAACGATGGCGTCGACTTCCCCGGCAAGGCGCGCGGCCGATTCCTGGCGCTGGCGCGTCGCAAAGCAGATGGTGTTTTTTACGATAGGCTCAATGCCGCGCGCGCGAATGGCCTCAACCACCGATTCGAGCTTTTCGGTGCTTTGCGTCGTTTGCACCACAACGCCTACGGGCTCGACGAGCTCATCGGGCAGCTCGTCGGCATTGGCAACCACGACAGCGCGCTCGCCCGCATGGCCGCACAGCCCGCGCACCTCGGGATGGTCGGCGCGGCCCACAACCACCACGGTACCGCCCATATCGCGAAGCTGCGCAGCGGAGCGCTGGGCCTTGGCCACGTGGGGGCACGTCGCGTCAATGACGGTAAGCCCTCGTTCGCGCAACGTCGCGAGCACGTCAGGCTCCACGCCGTGGCTGCGAATGATAACGATGCCCTCTTGCACATCGTCGGGCGATGCGGCAACGTGCACGCCGTTGGCGTCGAGCTCTTCGACGACCTTGGGGTTGTGGATCAAGGGTCCAAGCGTATAGGTGTCTTCATCGTCGAGCATGGCAGCGTTTGCCATATCGAGCGCACGCTCGACTCCGTAGCAAACGCCAGCATGTTTGGCGCGAATCACTTCCACGGGCACATCCTCCTTGTTTGGCGGGGCATAACGCGACCCCAGCAGTATTTCTTATCGAATCGCAGGCGAAACGCGAAGTTCCGCCCATGCGGCATAACGCGTTCGGAATCCATCGAATCGCCGCCTAGGCGAGCATGCGCTAGGCAAGCGGGTGCGAGAGCACTTTCCCCGCAAGCTCAGCGGAAAAATCGCGCGCCTCGGGGAATAAGGCTTTCATGTCCACCTCTTCGCGGTTCACATCGTCGCGGAGCGCATAGCACTCGCGCATGGCGTACCACGAAACAGCATCGAGACGGTCTTCCTTGGGCAGGAAGTCGAAGTCTTCCAGGTAAATGGGGGCGCCAAACACCACCGTGACCTTCGGGAAATGCATGCGCTCGCCCTTGCGCTTAATGGCATCGACGTTGCGAATGGACGACGGAACGATGGGCGCCTTGCCCATGCGCGCAATAAACGCCGCGCCGCCGTGCAATTCCGGCTCGGCCGTGCCACGGCCGCGACGCGTGCCTTCAGGAAAAATGCCCACGCTTTCGCCGCGCTTCAGCATGGCCGATGCGCGCTTGATCGCCGCGCGGTCGGCGGAGCCGCGCTTAATGGGGAACGCCCCGACGCGCGAAATCACCTGGCCCGCGAGGCCGCCGGCGTTGGCGAACATGTTGTCGCGCGCCATGAACCGCACCCATTGCTTCGGGCGCGCGGCAATCCACAAAAACGCTGGATCGAGGTAGGAAACATGGTTGCCAATGACCACCGCGCCGCGCTTGCCATCAAACTGGCGCAGATTTTCGATGCCTTCGACTTTGTAGCGGAAGGCGATTTTGAACGCGATGAAAATAATCGCGTACACGATGTTGCCAACGAAGTGCCCAACGCGCTTCGGGGCGCTCTCGCCTTCTTTTACCTTTTCAAGCCCATCAACGGGGTCGATGGGCATATCCCACATGTCTTTGTATGCGAGAAACACGCGTTCCTCCTATGCGTTCGCGCCGGCAGCGCGCGCCATATCGCAGATTTGCTCGATGATTTCGTCGATCGTAAAACCGGTGGAATCGATGCATTTCGCATCGGCGGCGGCAACGAGCGGCGAGGTCTCGCGGGCGGAATCGAGTTCATCGCGCCTCACGATGTCGGCGAGCACCTCGTCGAAATCGACGGACCCAATGCCTCGAGCTTCGTTTTGCGCCACGCGGCGACGCGCGCGCTCTTCGTTGCTTGCGGTAAGGAACACCTTGACTTCGGCCCGAGGAAACACGACCGTGCCAATATCGCGGCCCTCGACCACGTAATCGCCCTGCGAGCCGATGCGACGCTGCTGATCGACGAGCGCCTCGCGCACTTCGGGGTGCTTCGAGGCGGAACTCACCGACCTGTCGATGCGTGCCGTGCGAATGTCGCTCGTCACGTCAACGCCGTCGATGAACACCTGCTTCGGCGCCGGATTGCCCGGCTCATGGGAAAAGGAAATCGCACGCTCGCGCGCGATTTCGCCCAAAGCGGCAGAATCCTCAAGAGAGATGCCATGCTCGAGCGCATACCATGCGATGCTTCGGTACATCGCACCCGTGTCGAGGCAGTTGAAGCCAAGCGCCTTCGCGACCGATTTGGACACAGTCGACTTGCCGGCCCCAGAAGGGCCGTCAATAGCAATAATCATGAATAGTTTGCCTTTCTAGCGCTCACGAACAAGCGAGCGAATGTCGGAAAGAAACGCGGGGTAGCTTACCGCACACGACTCGAAATCGGCAACCTGAACGGGACAATTGCCCGAAAGACCCGCAAGTGCCCATGTCATGGCGAGGCGATGGTCTTTGCCGGTTTCGAACTTCACGCCTTCGGGAATCACCAGATCGGGGTTGCCCTCGATGAACAGGTCGCTGCCATCGGCCCAGGCGTCGACGCCGATCTTCGTAAGGCCATCGATAACGGCGGCCACGCGGTCGGTTTCCTTCACGCGCAGCTCATCGACGCCGCGGAATACCGTGATGCCCTTCGCGTGCGCCGCGACGAGCGCGAGCACGGGGACTTCGTCGACGAGCGACGGAATCTTATCGGCGGGAACCTCGCAACCGTGGAGCTTATCGCAGTATTGCACCGAAATGATGCCCGAGAGCTCCTTGCCCGACGACGACACGCTGCGACGCGATGCGTCGACGCCCATTTGCTCGAGCGTGCGCAAAAAGCCGATGCGAGCAGGATTGAGCGACACGCCTTCGATTTGAATGGCGCTGCCCGGAATAAGGGCTGCGGCGCAGGCGATGAACGCCGCCGAAGACGGGTCGCCCGGAACCACGACTTCGGACGCTTTAAGCGTTGTGGGGCCGACAACTTCCGCGACACCCGAAGCAGCCGTGGTATGGGCACCGAATTCGGGCAGCATGAGCTCGGTATGGTTGCGACTCGGCGAAGGCTCCGTGACGCGCGTGGTGCCATCAGCGGAAAGGCCAGCGAGCAGAATCGCGGTTTTCACCTGGGCCGATGCAACAGGTGCATCGTAGTCGAGCGCCTTGAGGTTGCGCGTGCCATGAATCGTGAGCGGTAGCGTGTCTTGGCCTTCAGGCAAAAACTTCGCGCCCATCCTCGAAAGCGGGCCCGAAACGCGACGCATGGGACGGCGGCGAAGCGAATCGTCGCCGGTGAGCTCCACCTCGATATCCCACGGGGCAAGAATGCCCATGAGCAAACGCGTCGTGGTGCCGGAATTGCCGCAATCAATCGGCTCGCCAGGCGCGATGGGGCCCTTCGCGCCCCAACCCGTGATGCCGCCATACAGGCTTCCATCAGGAGCTTTTTCCAAGTTCACCTTGGCACCAAGCTTGCTTACCGCGCCAAGGGAGCTGCGCACGTCTTCAGAATCGAGCACGCCCGAAAGGCGCGAGGTGCCTTCGGCCATCGCCGCGAAAAGCACCGCGCGATGCGAAATGGATTTGTCGCCCGGCACCGAGATGCTGCCGATAAGCGGGCCGTTAACCGGCTCGATAGTCGTAAGGTTTTCCTGGGCAGTCATTCGTCGGCCTCCTTACTCTTGCGAATTCCGCCGCTTGGGTTTTCCGTCCCTCGCTCCGCTTCGGGCAAGTCCTGGCTCGCACGAGCAGCATATTAAATGCTGCTCGGCTCGTGCGGAATCTTGCGTATCGAGGGACGGAAAACCCAAGCTGTCTTGCTTTCAATCGAAATTCTAGCACGCCTTGTACTACATGCCAGCGGCTTGGCGAAGGGCTTTCACTTCGGCATCGCTGAGCTCGCGCCATTGCCCTTCCGGCAGGCCGTCCAAGGCAAGCGGTCCGAAGTTCGAGCGGTGCAGCTGCAGCACCTCGTGACCGACTGCCGAACACATGCGTTTCACCTGGCGCTTCCTACCTTCATGGATGGTGATTTCCACATCGGTTTTGCCTTTGGCGATGCATTCGATGCGCACCTGGGCGGGCAACGTGGGGCCGTCATCGAGTTCGATTCCGCGCTCGAGGGCTTGTGCCTGCTCTTGCGACATAATGCCCGCGACGCGCGCATGGTACGTTTTATCGACATGGTGGCGCGGGTGCAGCAAGCTGTTGCCGAGTTCGCCGTCGGTCGAGAACAGCAGAAGACCCGTGGTGTCCATATCGAGGCGCCCCACAGGGAAAAGCCCAGGAAAGCGATCGGTAGGCACAAGGCTTGCCACGCAGGGACGCCCGTGAGGGTCGGACATGGTGGTCAAATAGCCGGCGGGCTTATTGAGCATGATGGTGACCGACGAATCGAACAGTCGCACAACCACGCCGTCGACCTCGACCACATCGCACAGCGGGTCCACCTTGCTGCCGAGCTCGGTTACCACTTCCCCGTTCACGCGCACGCGGCCCGCAGTCATGAGGTTTTCGCTTCCACGACGGCTCGCGGCGCCCGCTCGCGCAAGGAACTTCTGCAGGCGCATGGGAACAATGGCCTCGCCGTTCGGGCCAAACTGGGTGGGCTTGGGGTCGCTCATCGGCTAGGCCTCGCTTTCGTCGTTGTTCGCGGCGTCTTCGGTATTGCGAGCGCCATCTTCGGCGCCAGCCAAATCGCTTCCGCGACGGCGCGCGTCGCCCTCGACGTCGCGAACGTCGGCTTCTGCACCGTGTGCATCGCCTTCAGCGCCTCGCGCGGCTTCTTCGTCGCCTTCATCGACCGACCATACCGTTTCAGGCATGCCGAACGCCTGGGCAATCACGTCGCCCATATTCGATGCCGCGGCGAGCTCGTCGCCCTCCCCGCCTTCAATCGCAGGCGCGAAATCGCCTACGATGCGCTCGCTTTCGTCAAGGCCCAAATCGAGCGTCAAATCGTCATCGAAAAGCGTCGCGGCCTGCTCTTCGTGGGCCTTGCGCGTGGCACCCAAACGCTCGCGAATGAGCTCGCGGCTCTGCTCGTCGGGCGCGAAATCTTCCAAATTCGGTAAGTCGCGCGTTGACGCAAGGCCGAATTTCTCCAAGAACGTACGCGATGTGGCATAGAGAATCGGCTGGCCAGGCGCATTCTTATCGCGTCCCGCCTCGCGTACGAGGCCCTTTTCGACAAGGGAATTAATCGGGCTGTCGGAATTCACGCCACGCACCGATGTCACGCCCGCGCGTGTAATAGGCTGGTTGTAGGCGATGACGGCAAGCGTTTCCAGAGCCGCCTGCGTAAGCTTGCGCGTGTCCCACGACAGCACGTATTTCTCGATAAGCCCATGGTGGCGCGGGTGCGTATAGAAGCGCCAACCGCCCGCGACCTCACGCAACTGAACGCCGCGATCTTCCGCCTCGAGGCGCACACGAATCGCATCGAGGGCCGCTTCGACGGCTTTCAGATCGACTTCGAGCATCTCGGCGATCGTAAGCGCGCCCACAGGCTCGTCGCTCACGAACAGCAACGCCTCAATTGCCCCAGAAAAATCGGGCGACTGCACTTCCCCATGCTCTTCCATTACGTCCATTGCTCCTCATCAGATTCGGTGAAGACGAGCTCGCCGCTGCCTTCGATATAGTCGATGCGAATGTCGGCGAACGAGCCCGATTGCTCAAGCGAAACCATGCCGCGCTTGTACAGCTCGAGTATCGCCAGGAAATTGACCACGCGCAGCTGCAAGGTGGGCGCCGCTTCCAAAAGCTCGCTGAACATCATGCGCTTACGCGCGCTGATGCGCCTATGGATTGCGCGCACGTGCGTTTCCACGGGAATGGGTTTTGCAGCGATATGCTCGCTTTCGAGCAGGAACACCTCGCGCCGCGCCATGACCTCGGCGCACAAAAACGCGAGCGAATCGAGCGTGATCGACTCCAGATAGTCGGGCATAATTCCCAAAAATTCCTGGTCGGGGCCGCAAAGACGCGGATGCATGCGCCCTTCGAGCTCGAAGCGGTTTTTCAGGGCCGCAGCCGCATTCTTGTATTGCTTATAGGCGATGAGCTTTTCGATGAGGATTTCTCGCGCCTCGTTCGGGGAAAGCTCCTCAAGCTCGTCTTCGACCTCGCTTTTCTCGCTGGGAATGAGCGAGGCGGCTTTAATGTCGAGCAACGTCGACGCCACGAGCAGAAAATCGCTCGCGACATCCAGATCGAGCTTTTGCATGCGGTCGATATAGGCCACGTATTGGTCGACGATTTCGGTGATTGAGATGGACCCGATATCGACCTTTTGACGGCTCACCAGGTAGAGCAGCAGGTCAAAAGGCCCTTCGAAGCTCTCTATGCGTACGCGATACGACACGCTGCACCGCTAGTAGATTTTGAACGGGAAGCAGAAATTCGCCAAATTGCCCGCTGTGGCATCGAGATACATGCCAATGGGATTCACATTGAAAAGGTACGGCACCAAAATGATCACGATCATGAACACGGGCAACGCGTACTGCTGGATGCGGTAATACGAATGCAACTGCTTATCGTTAAGGAACAGCGCAATGATGCTCGAGCCATCGAGCGGCGGAATCGGAATGAGGTTGAAGAACATCAAATATAGGTTGATGAGCGTGAACATGGGCAAAAACATGAGATAGAAGTACTCAAACACCTCATTTGAACCCACGAGGCCCGGCGCATATGGGTACAGAATCCAAGCGACAAACGCCGAGGCGAGCGCCAT
Source organism: uncultured Slackia sp. (assembly GCA_934646845.1). Lineage (GTDB taxonomy): Bacteria > Actinomycetota > Coriobacteriia > Coriobacteriales > Eggerthellaceae > Slackia. The sequence goes on along the minus strand of CAKUEV010000049.1, from coordinate 1,494 downwards.
GAGCAAATTCGCCGCAGGGCCGGCCAAACCAACAATGGCTTCGCCTTTGCGCAGGTTCTTGAAATACATGGGATTGTAAGGCACGGGCTTCGCGTAACCGAACACCGGACCGCCCATGGCCATGAGCAGCAGTGGCATGAGCACCGTGCCGAACGGGTCGACATGCTTGAGCGGGTTCAGACTCAAACGGCCCTGGCTTTTCGCAGTTGGGTCGCCGAGTTTGTGCGCAGCAAAGCCGTGCGCGACTTCATGCAACACAATGGCGGGCACGAAGCACAGGACGCTAATGATGATGTAGATGATGTATGACTGGCTAAACATAGTAATTTGATAGTGTATATCAAAACTCTCGCTTTAGCCAGACTGCCACACTATTGTAAATAAGGGTAGCCGTTTTGCCGCAAAGCCTCGAACGCCGCGATGGCCACAGCGTTGCTCAAATTCAAGCTGCGCATGCCATCGCGCATGGGAATGCGCACGCAGGCCGATGCGAAACGCTCCATCCAACGTTCGTCGAGCCCACGGCTCTCACGACCGAACACCAAATAGCATTCGTCGGAATACGCCACTTCACCAAACGTCGTGCTCACATGACCCGTGAAAAGATGCAGCTCATCGGCAGCGTGCGCTTCGAAAAATTCCTCGGCGCATGCCCAGCGCACGATTTCGACGTCGTTCCAGTAATCGCAGCCCGCGCGGCGCAGGTTGCGCTCGGTAATGCGAAAGCCCGCCGGCTCCACCACATGCAACCGCGCGCCGATGCATGCGCACGTGCGCGCGATATTGCCCGTGTTCTGGGGAATTTCGGGTTCAACGAGAACGATATTCAGCATGGTTACGCCTGCTCCTGCTGCTTGCGCATTTCTTCTTCGAGCTCTTCGTTGAGCAAGAACCATTCCTCTTCCGCAGCGGCGATGCGCGCCTTAAGTTTGCCGTGTTCGGCGATGGCATCGGAACTTTCCGCTTCATTGATATAGAAATCGGGGTCGGCCATAAGCTCGAGCAGCTCTTTCATGCGGGCATTGTCGCGCTCGAGCTGGCGGTCGAGTTCGGCGATGCGCTTGCGATGGTTCTTGAGCACCGCATATGCGCGATTGCGGGCTTCGGCCTCGCGGCGCTTCTGCTCTTTCGTTTTCGGTGCGCTCGCACGTGGGGCCGTAAGCGGCTCAGCAGGCTTTGCGGACGCGCCCTTCCGGCGATCGTTCACCGACACGGTGGTTTTCGCCTTTTTCGATTTCGCCTTGGAGCGCGACGCGGAATCGTGTACCTCGCCTTCGGGCTGGTTCAAGAAATCGTCGAGCGAGCTCGCCGAAAGGTCGCTTCCGCCTTCGAGCTGACCCGATTTGAACAGGTAATAGTCGTAATCGCCGTCATACACGGTCACCTTGCCCGGCACGACCTCGATAATGCGGTTCGCGACGTTGCGAATGAGGTGGCGGTCGTGCGTAATGAGCAGCACGGTGCCCTCGAAACGATTGAGCGCCTGCTCAAGAA
>CAKUEV010000048.1 GCA_934646845.1 uncultured Slackia sp. | reverse complement strand
GCCAAGCGTGCCGCAAATATTGTCCAAAACCTCAGACCCAACGTTTTGGATAAACTCGGGATCGAAATCGCTCACCTGATCGAGAGAATCGAATTCATGGATTACGCCAGCCGGATACACTCGCATACGCATTTGTAATACGTCGGTGTGGGCGTAAAAAATCTCGTCCCATAACTTATCCGCCGTTCCAGGGCGCATCCATTCCGATTGCAAAATATCAATAAAGGAATTAGAGAACTTCGCATCCCAATAGGTATGGCCCATCATGGCATAGCCATGTTTCCCGTCGAGATGGGCACCAACAATACGCTGCTTCAAGCCCTTCGTCTCAAGGAAATACTCACCTGGCGCGCATTCGGCAGCACTTGCCGCGGCATATGCCGAAAACTCATATTCACTAAAAGGGTTTTGCGTAAAGTAATTATCCGAAGAGCATACGTATGAATTGCCCAATACGTTGCGCGCCGCCCATATAGACGAATGGTTGTTCCGCTCCATATAGTCGGGGCTGGTTATGAGTTTTACGCCGAATTCCTCTTCCAGGTAGAAGAATTCTTCCTTCTTGTAACCCACAACGAGATATATCTCGTGCACGCTGGCAGCCTGAAGCTGGCGGATTTGACGTTCAATGAGCACCTCCCCACGCACGTAGAGCATGCCTTTGGGACGATCGTAGGTAATGGGCGCAAGCCTGCTAGAGAGACCGGCCGCGAGGATCACGGCATTTTGCACCCTGTAAGGCTCGAGGGCGGCAACACCTTCGTCGGTAATAGTCCCATCGGAAATGAGGCCTTCTTTTTCAAGCTCTTGGCACCCAGCATTAACGGCGCCGATAGACATACCGATTGCCGCAGACAAAGCCCGCTGGCTTAATCGGACACCATTGAGCATATTACGCAATATCTCGAATTGACACTCAGTTAATGACATTGACATTCCTCTCATGATTACACATGAATTGTAAAATCAATGTTCAATAATGGCAATGAGAAAAGCGGGATTGAACACTCTTCGTCATTACGCTTAGGACAAATTCCGTAACGTCAACCAAACCGAGTCGTTTTTTTGGCAGCCCATTCAGTGCCCCAGAGGAATAACTTAGCCCTCGGAATGAGCCGAACTGCCGAATTCAAGCACTTTTGGCGCATGATTGCGCCTCTGCTCCTCGGGCGGCAATTGACTCCATGTTTCGCCATACTGCGTACGCAGATATCCCTTAATATCCGCAGGTACAAAAAAACTGCAGCCTTCAAAATTCATTTCCACCGAGGGAACCAAAACGCAGCGCGCATAAGAGCCTATTGCCGCATACGAAGGAGCCATCATTTCATTCGCAGCCTTATCGTTGTCGGCCATAGTGGCCGCCAAATCAAAGTTATGAGCAATGCGCTCCGGTGTAAACAACGCTCTCGCGGCAATATGGGCCATACGACAGGCAATACGCTCCAACGCACCCAACACGCCACCATGGGGAACAACGATGTGTTTAGAGTGATAAAGATACGAAATGCTCTGCCACATCACACAGCGCCTCCGCTGGCGCTCAGCGTCGCGAGGGTTAGGACAAACCGAATCATATGGAAACACATCAACGAAAATACCTTGATCGAACCCAGCTTCCTGCGTTTCTGCGGTTGCAAAACGCGTACCTTTCAGCATGACTTTCGCAAATAGAGCCGCCTGGCGAGAATTCGTACGCGGCGTGGCTAAGCAATAGCACGCACCTAATGCTTCAGGCGCAACTTCAAGAAAGCGTTCGTAATCGCCTCGCGGCATTCCAACATCGATATCATCGTCCCAAGGAATAAACCCACCGTGGCGCATCGCGCCAAGCGCCGTGCCGGAGTCGAGCCAATAGGCAATACCATGGGCTCGACAAACGCGATCGATGTCTTTGAGTATTTCAAGTTCCGTCAACTGCAAACGTCGTAACATATCTTGGTTGTATTGCATTGCGTTTCTTTCCATCCACCATTATCGCTTGAGCCTACTTTGAGGCGCGACGGTAGAAATCCTCGAGCCATTTCGAAGTCTGTTCAATATCAAAGCCATGAAGCCGAACAAGTTCAATGCCATCGTGGCGCCCGCTGGCCAGCGCTTCATCCAAGTACCGCACGCACACTCGTCCCCATTCCCCTGCTCCCTCTTCCAAAGGAATCCTTTGGATACGAGTTCCCATAAGGGCACTTTCAGGAACGCCCGTTGACATTACCGTTGGCAAACCAGAAGCTTGCGCCTCCACAACGGCCAATGGCAAGCCTTCTTTCACAGAAGGAAATACGAAAAGGTCCGAAGCGCGCAACACCTCGGCAACATCATCCACGACGCCCAAAAATCTTACCGAAGCACCAATGCCGCGAGAAACGGCCGACTGTCTAAGCGGCTCCTCAAGCTCACCTCGACCCGCCAACACCAGCACCGCATTTGGCCACTTCTGCTTAATTCGCTCAAACACATCGAACAAAAATTCATGATTCTTTACAGGAATCAATCGTCCCACATGACAAACAACTGGTCTTCCCGCAAACCCCATTTTCGCTTTTGCGGCATCGTGCTCGCTTTGGTCGCATGCGTAATGGCTTGCGTTTATCCCATTAGGCAAAACGGAAAAGGTATCTCCTTCAACAATACGTTTTCCGAAGCGATCTATGCCCGCCTCACTTGAACAGCCAATAAAATAATCGGCAATGAACCTAGAAGGATACGACGCGACTCGAAATGCGAGACCAGCCAGTCCGGTTTCGTAATTCTGGGCATGGCTATGCACAATCGTATATTTGCCAGCGCGTTTTGCCTCCGATAGATATATGGGCGCACAGCTTCCAATATGCCCATGAACAATAGACCACTCGGGATGAGCCGCGAATAAAGCACGGCATTTCATACGATACGAATGTTCATTAAGCCCCGTAAAACGAGGCAATCGAAAGAAGCAGCCACCAAGTTCCCGAATTTCATCGTCGTAATCGCCCTTACGCTGTTCGTGAACAAGAAAGTCAAACTGAATTTTCGTGCGATCAATGGCGCGATAAAGATTCATAATCATCGTTTCGGCGCCGCCGCGATCCATCACGCCAATTACTTGCAAAACACGTATCATGCGCGCTCCTCGTAAGAATTCGCCACCGATGCATCGCCGTTGTCACATGCTTGATTTGCCGACACCCTTCGCATGCGGAAACCAGGACTACGACGAACCGTTTGAACCAAAAAGCAGAGCAGCACCAAAACGCCCAACATGCATGCTCCCGCACCAGCAAAGCTCACGCCATTCATGTCCCATGTATTCACACATACAAAAGACAACGGAACGACCGCCAAAAAAGCCGTCACGTTACCAGCGAAATTCGCCCAGAAACGCCGCAACGTTATAAGCAAGTCGCCAAAGAACCACAAGAATGCCGTCGCTGCCGTAGAGACAATAATTGGCTGCAATAGATATACGTATGGAGCGATATCCCCACCGAACAACAAGCAAAGAGCCCATTCACCAACGAATTCCAGCACAATGGCGCACACGACAGTTACAGCAATGATTCCCGCTACCGTCTTACCGAGCAACGACAAGAAGCCTTTTTTATCGCCATCGAAAAACAAGCGCGGGAAGATATCCAAAAGGGGGCCATACAAGTATTGTGCCCCCATTTGGATAACTAACGCAGGCGCGGCAACAGATGCATAGATACCTAATGCAGCATCCCCAGAAACCATAGCCAAATATTGTTTGGGGATGGCAAAGATGGCGCTCGCCGCGACCGATGCGACAACCGCAGGCAGCGAAGTGCGAAGGAAAAAAAGCGCCTTTTTCGCCGAAAGACTCACCGTTACACGGGTGAAGCGTTGGCAATGCGGAATATCGAACAAAACGAGCACCAAAAGCGCAGCGACAAACATTGCAACAATCGCGATATTGAGATTGCACGTTATACCATACGCGATGACAAACGCCGCAAACGTTGAGACTCCCTGCAGCATGAACGACTTTCCAATGTAGTCCATGCGGCGATTAATCTGATCTTCGCCATGCAAAATGTCGATGAGCAGGCCAATGGCCTTGAACGCGTAAAACAAAGCGATTGTCACCAGGGCATATGTTGTGCATGTGAACAGCGCATACACCATGCATGCGACAAACGCCGCCACAAGCGTTACGCATCTGAAGCCCATGTATTCGCCCAGTGAATTTTCTCGTTTGATGTCGGAAATCTGGTACGTACCCATTTTGTAATTAGCAAACGTACTGAAAATGCCGACAACAGACATGGCCAACGAAAGCAGGCCGGCATCATCGAACCCCGACGACAAACGAACAACCACGATCGTCACGAACCATTGGCAACCCAGATAGGTCATTGAGCCTACCGAATTCCAGAGCATATTCGCTTTTACGGAAAGCTGCTTTGGGACGCCGTCCCCGTTATCAGCTACACCTTGCGACGATTGCACATCGCTCATAGGCGATACGCCTCCATCACATGAACGAGACGAGCACTCTCGGCAGGCGGAGTGCGCCAATCGCCGTATTGGAGGGTTAAAATGTCTTCGTATCCAGAAGGAGCCGAATACGTATGATTCTCAAACTTCATACGAACTGGCTCAAAGGAGGCTACTGGATATGCCTGCGTTGGTTTCGAACCATCAAGCACGTCCAAAACGTAATGAGCTCGAGCATTATCAGCGTCGATTTGCATCGCGATAGAATCCAGCTTTCGCGCAAGCTCATATACATCTTTGTTTTTCACAAAAGGACATACCATGCGTTTTATCATTTTAAAAAGCGCATTCGACCCAGTTGTTGGATCCGTCACCGCAAAGCTACGCAACAAACCGATTCTTTGATGCTTTCTTAATAGGGAGGATGATTTATCGCCATAATGATCCAAGGGGAAAATATCCACCCATACTCCCGTTGATGCCTTTTTCCCCACGAAATTTTCATAGACGACCGTGGAGGTGTCCACGATTTTCGCAAATTGATAAATAGACGATTTGTCACGATATGACACGAGCTTGAAGCGCTCAGTCGTGCGCCATTCGTTGAAATGCCCCATGAGCAGCTCGTATTGGTCGCGCATCATAACGATATCCATATCGTCATCCCACGGGATGAAGCCGCCATGGCGAACAGCACCCAAAAGACTGCCATAACCTAAAAAATACTGCACACCGTGATCTTGGCAAACGCGATCGATCTCATCCATGATTTCAAGTTCAATGAACTTCATATCGTCAACGGTCAAACGTTCCATTGCGCGCTAGTCTTCCTTTGTGTCTATTGAATCGACAACCGTATCGTTGCAATTGCAAGCATTAGAAAGCGCCTCGGTTTGTACAAGGCTGCGAACCTTCGCACGCAGCTGCGATACCTCGACTGTGGTATAGAACTCTCGAATAACCAGTACGGCTATCACATACATGAACACGAAATTCGAGGGGCTTTCGATGCCGAATACGTCGGCGAAGAAAAATGGAATCTGCCGAAACGCACCCATAAGCACCAAGCTCAAAGCGAACAAGAACCAGAAAACAGAATCGGCAATTGCGACTTCAGCTTTTCGAATTTTGCGAAGAACGAGCCAAAACGTCAGCAAGGCGCCAACAAGCAATGTGGCGGGAAACAGACAGCTCACTTCTTCCTCCTAAACCACTGCACTAACAAAATTGAAACACTCATGCGCAGCATATACATGACCGATTTCGTAAAGTTCAAATAACTTTCGCCAGCAACACGCTCGCGCATTTCAACCTGCGTTTCAACGACTTTGTAGCCCCAACGCATAAGTAGCGATATGGTATCGGGCTCGGGGCCAAAATCTAATTCATTGGCAAACAGAGGAATCGTCGTTTTATCGAACAGACGCATGCCAGATGTTGGATCTTGGATTCGCTTATGCGTAGTAAGCAAAATCATAAAGCTGATAAGAGCGCTTCCCGCCATACGGGCAGATACGGGTTTTTTCTGAGTGGCGAAGCGGCTTCCGATAACGATATTGGCGTCTTCTTGCTCGGCGAGCCTAACCATCTCGCCAATATACGCAGCAGAATGCTGGCCGTCAGCATCGAATTGGACGGCATAGTCATATCCATTTTCAAAGGCATACCGCATACCCGTTTGAAATGCGCCTGCAAGCCCAAGATTAACGGGGAGATCAATAATGCTATACCCACGTTCATGACAAATCGCCGATGTGTCATCGCGCGAGCCATCGTTCACGATAATATAATCGGTCTCAGAAGCATTCTCGCGAAGGTCCTCAATCGTGGACACGATATTGTCGCGTTCGTTATATGCCGGAACAATCGCAATTACACGTTTGCGCTGAAGAGCGTTCGTCACCGTTCCTTCTTCCTTCATATGCAGCAAATAATTGCCATCGTGGTTGCGCATGAATATTAATTTTATCTCAAGCAACTCTTAAAATAACGTAAAAAACGACACTGGCACAATCACCGAGAACGAACTTTTTATGCAATGGAGGAAAAGTCATGGGAAGCAAACTTTACGCAAACGGAGCATCGCGGCCCTCAGCCTGCATTTGCATTTTTTCCGCTTTGTATGCGCCTCACGTTGGCGGCGTTGAAACATTCACCGAAGGAATTGCGTCCGCTCTGGCAAAACTTGGACACCGTATTATCGTAATCACCATGAACACCAACAATGCCCCGGTACGGGAAAACGCACGCGGCGTTGAAATCGTCCGCCTACCCGCCCTGCCATTTCTTGGCGGGCGTTACCCGATTCAAAAGCAATGCGCCGAAAGCGAAGCACAATGGGAATGGCTGCGCGAACAGGATATAGACGCCGCGGTGATCAACACCCGGTTCTACCAGCTAAGTTCCCTTGGCGCCGCTTTCGCGAAAATAAAGGGCATAACTCCATTGCTTATAGAGCACGGCTCTGCACACCTTACGTTCGGCAACGCACTCGCCGATATTCCCCTGCACGCCATAGAGCACGCTGCAACCAGTAAATTAAAGCACTACAAGCCCGATTGCTATGGGGTTTCTTTCAAAGCAAGCGAATGGCTTCAGCACTTTGGATTGGCCTCCCATGGAGAAATCACAAACGCCATTGATGCTGATGAGTTTGTCGAACAAGCAAGTCAGCGTGATTTTCGTCAAGAATATGGCATCCCTCGCGATGCGTTGCTCCTTTCCTTCGCTGGTCGTTTCGTGCCCGAAAAAGGCGCTCTACAACTCGCAAACGCCATAGCAACCTTGACGCAAAAAAACGCAAGCTGCGACGTCTACCTTGTTATGGCAGGAGACGGCCCTCTATTTGACCGAGTCAACCATATTGCAACCACATCGAACAGACATGTTGCATTGCCTAAAATGCTCAGCAAGCCAGACCTCGCCGCTCTTCTCTTGCAGTCAAATGCGTTTGTTCTGCCCTCACGCTCAGAGGGCTTTTCAACCGTCTTGCTGGAGGCAGCAGCGGCATCTAATGCAATTATCTCAACAGACGTGGGCGGTATGCGCGAAATCGCACCAGACGAAAGCTACGGCATTCTGCTCCAATCGATGGATTCATCTGAAATCCAAAACGCACTCGTCTACGCTCAGAATCATAGGGAGGCTATTCAAACCATGGGAAGCAATGCGGCAAGCCGCGTGAGGGATGCCTTTTCATGGAGCAAGTCGGCAAAGGCGCTCCTTGATAGCCTATTCGCATAATCGCACGAGCATTTCAATCGCTTTTTTGTTTTTGCTCGCGATAGGCGCCATCGCGCTAGCAGCCTCGACGAATCCTTTAGCCAGCCAGAAACACAGATCGATCTATGCGGTAAGCAGCTTAAGAACTTGGCATAAATTTGATCCACGCTGCAAAGAATTAGTGCCTTGCGAAATATAGTCCCAACTATCTCGATAATCCCCTTCAGGAGCAATGGATTTTAGAAACGCGAGAAATTCAACGTCATTCGTTCCGTACTTTTTAGTAAACCGACGAGCAAGCGCGAATTTATCGTCGGTCGATGTTTCTTCGATACAATCAGATAAAGCATGCTCGAGATTTCGCGACATGTAGCAAGCGATAAAACGGACCTTCTTGCCCGAATACGAGAGATGACCCGTTCTGCTAAGAACTTTAAGGCAACCGCCTTTTCTCTCATTCCTCTTATTGATGCCGTAAGCATCGTTGCAAATTATTCGATCAGACAAATAAATAATCCCATCGCTCCCCTGTTTTTCAACAACCGATGAAGAGTTCAGGAACACACCATCCATATCGGAAATTAATACTATTGAGTCAAGGTCGGACCATTTGAGCTTGTACTTTGACAAATACTGTCGAGCACAAGCATTAACTCGTTTCTTTATATCTGAAGGAGAGCCATCCGAATCGGCGGTTATATCCCCGCGCACAATTCCAAATCGAACCTCAAGATGTTTACGAGCGGCAAACACGGTTGTAAGGGAGCGTCCTAGTGCGAGTTCGTCTGACTCCCCCTCGACGACAAACAACACGAGTTTAGAAAATGCCATTACCCCTCACCATCCAAGCACAACGCATCGTCGATAGAGAACTTATCGGTAGGGACATAAAGCTCCGCATCGCCGCCGCCCAAGCTGACTGAGCGAAGATACTGATCTCGTAAATTATTGGACGGCTTCAATCCTTTGAATCGTATAAACCTATTCGCGGGATCCGAGGTCGTAAACACAATATCTGACGTAGGCAGCAATTCCAGCACACGAAGATTATGCGCAGTGAACAACAGCTGTCCTTTGCCAAAAGAGTCAATTACCGAGAGAATCTCGCCCAAAAGGTACTCGAATACCCCAGAGTCAAGCTCATCAATAGCCAAAAACGAATCTCGATAGGAATGCACTTCCATAAGGCATAGCGATAAAGAAATAAGCTTTCTCACGCCTTCGGACTCGCATCTCAGCGGAATCTCGACCCCTTCTCTGCTAGACATGAACTCAACCCGCTCAGCAAGAGTATCCCCATCGTCGAGAAGCTGAGAACCAAGCTCACGCATTACGATCGAAAAACCGGGAACGAGCGCTCCCATCAAACGACTTACTCGCTCAAGAGCCAAATGAACATCGTCATAGACATCCTCGGGCAACAATGCAGGCTCAAAAAGGTTGACCGAAAGATGACCCTTCTTCATAAAAGATTGCTTATCTGGGATATCCATCGACAGAATATTAAGACTGCATGTCGCGTTTACAAGCGTGCTGAAAACATTGACCCTATATCTGAAATAGTAATTGAGATCGCATATTATCAAAATCAGAGGATCAAGAGTCTTTTTCTTCGCGCTTTTGAAAGGCGCAGATTGCCGTTCCAGAACGTCATAGTTCGTATTCGGTCGCCTAGAGGTTTCTTCAAGTTTGTACAAGTCGAAATTGCAGGATGCGAGAGAGAGAAAACGTTTGAGCAACGCCTCGCTGAACAACAGGGAAGTATGTTCTTTTTGCTGAACGCCAAATGAGACAAACGTCGACATCTTCAGTTGTTGGTCAACTTTTAACAGATGCCCCCAATCGCCCTTAGGACAGAGAATCGAAGCGGAATCGGGGCTATCTTGCGAAAATTCAAACAGTGTTTTTTGGGGAGCGAACTTTTTCGTGTCGGAAACAAATTCTTTGCATGTAAGCCGCTCATACGAAATCCAAACAACCTCGGCCCTACGAGAAAAGGACACTTCGTAAGAAACCAATTGAAGAGCGGTGAATTCGTCTGCCAATTTTGTATTAAGAAGGAATGTGACAGCAAGGCTGAAAGTGTCTTTCCCTGGATAAAAAAAATCAAGCACCATCGCAGAATCATAGCTTGCACCAATAAAAAGACTCTTAAGAAGGGAAAGCGCTTCGATTACGGAGGTCTTACCGGAACCATTCTGGCCATAAATACCTACGATATCGGCGCCTGACACATTATCTAGCCCAGGCTTCGACTTCGCAAAATCAATTTTGCCGTATTGAATATTCTTAAAATCACGCAGTTCTATCTGCACAATACGAGCCATGGTGGAACCTCCACGCAGAGAATCTGTCATTGTTCTCGATAATTGTAGTATGGGATCAATAAATTTCAATATAGTAATAAATTATTACTATATTGAAATTTAATAAAGTTAAAAAAACGGCTCCCGAATTGATTCGGCTACATACGCTTCCATCTCCATTATCAATCTACCCTTTTCGATCTGAATCCGATTACGACATCTTGCTAAATGGCTTTCGTTTGCTACATAGGAATAAAAACGTGGCTCGGAATTATCAATAGTGATTTTGGCGCCAAAATCACCAACTATCTTTTCAAGTTGTTCGAGATAATCCTCATCATTCAACGTAGAGGAAAGGCTTTGCAATTGCACTAAATCGGAATAGCAGACACCACTCAAATCATCTTTAATTAGAGCCTCAAGCCGATCTGACACTTCAATGGCCACATTAAGTTCGTCTTGCAAATCCCTGTACAAACGAAATTGCTCCACGATTTCTTTCGTGAACAAAAGCTCAATATCTATTTCAAGAAATGAGTCAAGGTGATTTCTATTATCACCCAC
>CAKUEV010000047.1 GCA_934646845.1 uncultured Slackia sp. | reverse complement strand
CATCATGGCAGCGAAACCTTGCCCAAACCTTGCCCGTGCGCATGCGCTTTACATGCGATTTCCCCTTTGTTTTCGTTGCGTTTTGCCGCGCGCATCCCTCGCTTTCCCTGTATTTCGCATGCGATTTCGGCATGAACATGCGTCAGATTCCATCGGCTTCACGTATGCCTGGCTTCGCGAAACCGACGCAAAACCGCCCTCGCTCCAATAGCGCGAATGCTCCACGCAAGGCGGCGCAGCTTCGAGCGCTCAAACGACCTTTTTATCTTTTTCTTAAGTCGTGTACATTCCTGCACAATTCGACGCATTTCACTTTTCCCAATGACAAACAAGTCTCGTTATGGCAGAATTAATTTTCGCGGGCGGTTGGCGCAGCGGGAGCGCAGGTGCCTTACAAGCATCGGGTCGGGGGTTCAAATCCCTCACCGCCCACCATTTGAACGCATAATGGCTGCTCATCTGAGCAGCCATTATCTTTTCTCCACTGTTTAAAGCCGCGATATCAATTCAGATTCAACGCATTCGTTTGCATCGCCGTGCACCACAAATTGCAGCACAATTTGCTCCACAAACCGCACCAAGGGCCGCACCACACCGCCACACGCATGCAGCACGAGCTCGGAGTCGCCGTGCACCCACTTCAGTTTTCAGCGCTTGCATTGCCTCGCTGCTTATTTGCAACTAGAGAAACCGGCGCCAGTTTCCAGCGGCAATCAGCCGAATACGACCCGACACCCGACTTGTCGCTGCGGGCTGCACCATTCTGCAGCCCGCCTGAATGCAATGCTTTTCTTCTTCCATTTTTTCGTTATCATTGCCCCAAGCTCACACCGAAGGAGGCACGCCATGCCAAACGTCGCACTAAAACGCGGGCAAGAGGTTAAAGAAGACGCATTCGAGATTCGCCGTCGTGTTTTTATGGAAGAGCAGGGTTACACCGATGAATTCGACGACATCGACAATACCTGCATCCATATCGTGCTTTACAAAGACGGCGAGCCAGCTGGCTGCGCTCGCACCTTCCCCGAACCCGCTGGATCAACACGCTGGGCCGTTGGCCGCGTAGCGGTGCTCCCGGAAAAACGCGAAGGGGGTTTTGGGCGCATGCTCGTCGAAGAATGCGAGCGTGCTGCCATCGAGGCAGGAGCAACCGAAATGTGCCTGCACGCCCAAGCTCGACTCGAGGGCTGGTATGGGCTCATGGGATACACGCGGTTCGGCGAAGTCGACTACGAAGACGAAGGCCAGCCACATATTTGGATGGAAAAGACCGTCTTGCGCTCCTAGCAACAACGCCCCATATCGAAAGCGCCTGCATAGCGGGTGGTTTGCCCTTAGTGCATACCTTTGAATGAAAATAGGCGTCGGATTGAATCCGGCGCCTATTGCGTAAGCCTTAAAAAGTCGGCCTATAGGATAAAAACGCGTCTCGACGAAACACATACCCCATCCCGCCCATCGAGCCAGAACAGGAAGGGCTCTTACGGTTAGGAACTTCGCGGCAAAATACTTAACCCACCATCAAAAACGACGCTGCGACAAAAGCGACAGTAAGCACAATGACCCCGCCAAAAATTGCCCATGCTCCAGGGCGGGCGCAATTGATGGTCCAACCCACGCCGAATCGCTCGGGCACAAACAGGCTCGCATCTTCGGGCGCCCAGTAAAAAATGCCCAGCTTCCAATGATCATCATCGTCAACGAGCATGGCATCACTCGTTTGCATGCGGAGGAATACACGCGATCCGCATTGCCCATACACCACGCTTACCGCAATAGACGCAACCACCATCGGAATGCACGCGACAAGCGTCACGATTGCCGCAGCACCAATCGTAATAACCCCGACGACATACAGCTCGAAAGCAACTCCCATGACCATAGTCAACAGCACTCCGCCGCCTACCAGCACAATTGAATTTGCCCGAACGAACATGCCGTAAGCCCAGGCAGAAGAAGCGGGAGCACCGGGCTCTTTCCAAGCCTTCGACACAAGCATTTGCCAATGGCAAAACGTCAAAATAACGGCGAGAAACACCTCAAGCAGCACGGGAAACAACACAACGCCAACGCTCTTCTGAGCCCATCCGTCAACCACCCCATCAAAACCTATGTGCATTGGCACCAATTCGGGCATAGACGAATACCCAACGGCGGCTATTGCCACCGTAACGGCAATCACGGGAATATAGAGCAAATTCCATTTCAGCGACAGCCCCCGCGGAAAGCCTTCAGGCTCCGCCCCAACGGAAGCGACGAATTGCTGCGATTGCGCAACCCAGCCGCGTTCTTCCTTATACGAAACCATGCGGCGACGATAGAAAAGCATGAGGCCATATGATGCAAACGTCAGCGCGAAGGTGCCGCCAATAACCAAGACGAAGAAAGCCAAAGGGCGCTGGGCATACGCAGCCATTGCGCATGCGAGCGTAAGCGCCGCCGTAACCGCAAGCATAATGACAGCATATTTTCGTTTGAGGCCCTTTACGTACGCATCATTTTGAGCGGCAGAGGGAACCGTCACCGCAAACACTTCGGTGCGACGTTGAAGATACGGAACTATGGCAGCCAGTATTCCGCAAAGAGGAATCACCATGCATACCGAGTACATAAGAGCTGTCGTCGTATTCATTGCCGCCTCCTAGTCGCCACAAATGGGGTGATTCTCAGCCCCCGCATCTTCGGCATCGATTCTTTTCAGTCCATACGCGTAATTCGCTTGAACCGCCGCTCGCTCAAGAAACCCTTCCAATGTGCCACCCCGAGCGCGCCAGGCCATAGCCAAGTCGTGCAACGCATCGTCCATTTGGCTATCCGCAGCCTCATTCGACGAGTTCGTGCCCTGTGCCCCCGCTATGAAAGCGCCCGCACGGCCCTTGACCACGATATAACCTTCGTCGCGCAACACGGCATATGCCTTATTGACCGTATGCAGGTTAATACCCAAATCGCTCGCCATGCGGCGCACACTTGGCAATGCATCGCCCGCCGTTAGGTCGCCTCGTGCGATGCCGGCAATTATTTGCGAGCGAATCTGCATATATAGCGGCTCATCGACCATGTCGTTAACAACAATGTACATAACAATATCCCTTCTTGTTATACCTGTACTATAACAGATATAACAAGAAGGGACAAATTCACGAACAAGCGAGACAAAACAAAAGGAACGGCCCCTTTCGGGACCGTTCCTTTTTTCCACCACACGACGGAGGCTCAACCCCGCGTGGAGGAATCGTATCCTTGGTTATCGCCAGACAAAGAGCCGGAGAAACCTCGCTAGAGTATGCACATTGCGACTGTGACAATCACCAAGCAGATGACCGCCAATATCGCGAGCAGTTTTCCTACCCACTTAAGCCACGTGCCGTACTGCACATGAGCAACTGCCAAGCCACCCATGATTGCGCCGCAGGTAGGAGTGAACAGGTTCACGAAGCCATTTGCGGAGCTGAAGATCATGACCATGGTCTCGACCGAGAAACCGAGGTTCGCAGCCAAGGGACCCATGATGGGCATGGACACAGTTGCCATGCCGGAGCTCGACGGAATCAAGAACGAAAGCACAACGTAGAGCAGCCACGATGCCGGCGCGAAGATGAACGCGGAGACACCCTGCAAAGCGTTGGAAGCATTCAACAGAATCCAGTCGGACATGCCGGTTTCAGCCATCAGGATGGAGATGCCACGAGCGAGAGCGATGATCATAACAACGCTCATCATGTCTGCGGTGCCGTCGATAAACGCCTTCACCGTTTCGGCCTCGGAAAGACCGCCAACCACGGCGATGATAAGGGCCAGGATGAAGAACCAGCACGCAGCCTCAACGAAGTACCATTCACCAAGCGGAAGGCCGGTGATAACGGCAGACCAACCGAGGAAGATTTCAACACCGAAGTCTTCCCAAGGAATGAAGCTGATGACCATCACGATAAATGCGATGGCGAACACGATCAGGGCACCCTTCTGACGACCGGTGAGCGTGACGTCTTCAAGAGCGTTGTCCTTGCCGAAGTTCTCTTTCTCGGCTTCCTGCTCCTGCAGAGACAGGATCGTCGAACCCCTGTCCTTCTTCACCTTGGCGGCATACTTCATAACATAGATGATGGACACAGCCGTGGTGGAAATCCAGAGGATGGCGCCCAGAGCGATGATGATGCCCTGGTTCACCTGGATACCAGCGTCAACGAGCGAAGATACCGCAGCGCCAACGGCGAACGGGTTAACCGTAGAGCCCAAAACGCCGCAGCCAGCACCCAACAGAACGACTGCCGAGCCAACCATCGCATCGAAGCCGGCAGCATACATGGTTGCTGCAAGCAGAACGTAGAACGGCACGGTTTCTTCGCACATGCCGTAGGTGGTACCACCGATAGAGAACAGAATCATAAGAATGGGAATGAGAACGAGCTCATTGCCCTTGAGCTTCTTCACGAGCACGGCAATGCCGTTGTCGAGAGCGCCCGTCTTGGTCATAACGCCCAAGAAGCCGCCCAGGATCATAACGAAGAAGCAAACCTCAAGTGCGCCGCCCGGGAAGGTGTCGGGGTTCGCAGCACCTTCAACGATATCGCTAGGAGCACCAGTGAAGCCATAAATCGGAGATGTCAAAATGTTTGACAGAGATGCAGCCGTAACAGTACCGCCCGTGGCTGCCGCAGCAATCCACGAAATAACGGCCAGAACGACCAAAAGGATGAGCAAAATACTAAAGGAGCTAATGGGTTCCTTTTTTTTCTTAGTCTTCTCAGCCATGGGAGTCCCCTTTCCTGGGAGAGCACCCGCGCAACCCTTGCGGTTTCCCCTGCGCGAATGCTCCCTCCCCCGAGCGACCAGCCCGGAGGAGGGGGATTGAGCGGCTTAGGCGGTAATCGTAGTACCGGTCAAGCCATTAATTGCATCTTTGGCCTTGTCCAAAGACGTGATGAGGGCTTTACCCTGGGGGTATTCCTCGACATACTCAAGGCATGCCTCAACCTTCGGCAACATGGAGCCCGGCGCGAACTGGCCCTGCTCGATGTATTCCTGAGCCTGAGCGATATCCATCGTGTCGATATCGGCCTGCTCGGGAGTGTTAAAGTTGATAGCAACCTTCTCGACAGCGGTGAGAATCACCAGCATGTCGGCCTTGAAGGTGGCAGCCATCATGGCAGCCGAACGGTCCTTGTCGATAACGGCAGGAACGCCTTCGTAGGTGTCGTTGCGCTCGAACACCGGCACGCCGCCGCCGCCCGTGCAAACAACGATGTAGCCGTCGTCGAAGAGGTCCTGAATCGCGTCGCTCTCAACGATGCGGCGGGGCTTCGGAGAAGCAACCACCTGGCGCCAACCACGGCCGGCATCTTCCTTGAAGGTGTAGCCGGTCTCGGCGGCCTTGGCCTTGGCCTCTTCCTCGGTCAGGAAGGCGCCAACAGGCTTGGTGGGGTTCTGGAAGGCCGGATCGTCGGGATACACGACGGTCTGCGTAACCACGTTAGCAGTGGAACGCATGATGCCGCGACGACGAAGCTCATTCAGAATAGCCTGCGAGAGCTGGTAGCCAATGTAGCCCTGGCTCATGGCGCCGGCCTCGGGGAAAGGCATTTCAGGCGTTTTTTCGTCATGCTGAGATGCGAAAGCAAACGCGTTGTTAATCATGCCGACCTGAGGGCCGTTGCCGTGGGTGACGATGACGTTGTTGCCTTCGGCAACCATGTCAACGATGCAGGCTGCAGTGTGCTTTACGAGCTCAAGCTGCTCCTGGGGCGTATTGCCCAGGGCGTTGCCGCCCAGCGCGATGACAATACGCTTTCCATCTGACTTAATGTAAGGCATTGCAAATCTCCTGCTACTACTTCAGGGTGGCGTACATGACAGCCTTGATGGTGTGCATACGGTTCTCAGCCTCGTCGAAGACCTTGGACTGCTTCGACTCGAAGACCTCGTCGGTGACTTCCATCTCGGTGATGCCGAACTGCTCGGCCTTCTGGGCGCCAATCGTGGTGTTGGTGTCGTGGAAGGCGGGCAGGCAGTGCAGGAAGATGGCTTCCGGCTTGGCGAGAGCCATAAGCTCTGCGGTCACGCGATAAGGCTCGAGCTCCTTGATGCGCTCAGCCCAAACCTCGTCGGGCTCGCCCATGGAGACCCAAACGTCGGTGTAGATAACGTCGGCGTTGGTGCAGGCTTCCTTGGGATCGTCGGTGAGGAGGATGGTGCAACCATTCTCGGCAGCGATCGGCTTGCAAGCCTCAACCACGTCGTCGCCAGGCATGCAGTGCTTCGGGCCACAAGCCACGAAGTTCATGCCGAGCTTGGCGCACACAACCATCAGGGAGCGAGCAACGTTGTTCTTGCAGTCGCCCATGAAGACGAGGGTGCGGCCCTTGATGTCGTAGTTGAAGTTCTCCTGAACGGTGAGGATGTCGGCGAGCATCTGGGTGGGATGCCACTCAGTGGTCAGGCCGTTCCACACGGGCACGCCAGCGTTGGCAGCCAGGTCTTCAACGTCAGCCTGGGCAAAGCCGCGGAACTCGATGCCGTCATACATGCGGCCGAGAACGCGAGCGGTGTCCTCAATGGACTCCTTCTTGCCCATCTGAGAGCTGTTGGGATCAAGATAGGTGACGCCCATGCCCAGGTCCATTGCGCCAACTTCGAATGCGCAACGGGTACGGGTGGAGGTCTTCTGGAAGAGCAGAACGATGTTCTTGCCCTCGAGGTAACGATGAGGAACGCCCGCGCGCTTCATGTCCTTGAAGTTCTTGGAAAGCTTCAGCAGGTATTCGATCTCCTCGGTAGAGAAGTCGAGCAGACGGAGGAACGGACGACCAGAAAGATTAACACCCATTTTGATTCCTTTCTTGGGTTGAAGGGAGAAACCCCTTCCTTGAGCCTCATGCAGGCCCTGCGACACTCGTATCGCAGGGCCTGCTCTTAAGCAGCTGAGCCGCTTAATGACAGAGTTTGATGCGCGCTAGAAACTAGAGGTCTTCGCGCTGGAACGGCATGCTCATGCAACGCGGGCCGCCACGACCACGGGACAGCTCTGCCGAAGGAACAACCAGCAGGTTGAGACCTTCCTTGTAGAGCACCTCGTTGGTGACGTTGTTGCGCTGATACACGCAAATGGTGCCGGGCTCGACGCACAGGGTGTTCGAACCGTCGTTCCACTGCTCGCGGGCTGCTGCAATGGGATCGCCGCCGCCGCAGGGAATGAGCTTGATGCCGTCGACGCCGGTGGCGTACTCGAGAATCTTCTCAAGGGAGTCAGTGTGCTCCTTGATGTCGACTTCGCCCTCGGTTGCGCCCTTGGTCATCTCGTAGACGCGCAGGGTGCCCATGATAGCCGGGTGGATGGTGAACTTGTCGACATCGATCTGCGTGAAGACCGTGTCGAGGTGCATGAATGCACGGGACGCCGGAATATCGAACGCGAAGATCTTCTCAATCTCGCAGCCCTCGGTCTTCCAGAAGATGTTCTGGGCCATGAGGTCGATAGCCGCAGCCTGGGTACGCTGGGAGATGCCAACAGCCAGAGCGGTGCGGGTAAGGTTAAGCACGTCGCCGCCTTCGGTGTGGAAGGGAGCGTCGCGGCGGAACCACAACGGGGTGCCCTTGTAATCGGGATGATACTTGAAGATGTACTTGCCGTAGAGCGTCTCACGATTACGGGTGACGGAGTACATGCGGTTCAAGTTCACGCCGTTGCCCACGCACGCGAACGGGTCGCGGGTGAAGTACAGATTCGGCATGGGGTCGATAATCAGGTCGCTCTGTTTGTCGCTGTGATCGCTGACCAGATCGTCGAGGGTGGCGGACGATGCGAGCGGCATGTCGATTTCGCTCTTGGCAACGCCAGCCATCGTCTTCTTCACGAATTCCAGGTCGTCCGTGAAGGTGTTCAGATACTCGCGAACGATCGCGGGCATCTTCTGGCCATGAATGCCAGCCTCGGCCAAGTACTGGTCGAGGAACTCATCACGAGCACCGGGGTTCGCTGCGAAAGCTTCTGCGACGAGCTTCTCGAGGTACAGAACCTCGACGCCCTGCTCGCGAAGAATCTCAGCAAAGCGGTCATGCTCTTGCTGGGCGACTTCCAGGTACGGAACGTCGTCAAAGAGCAGACGCTCAAGCTCATCGGGCGGAAGATTGAGCAGCTCGTCGCCGGGGCGATGCAGGCATACCTTCTTCAGCTTACCGATTTCGCTCGTTACATGAATACCATTCATACGAGCCTCCTTTTTCCTCTCTCTTGTCGGTCTTCCCAAAGCCGACATCTGCATAATGACACCCAAAATCGGAAAGCGCAAGGACTTTTTTTAGGCTTCTGAACTGGGGTAACACAGTTCCTTGCATTCTCGGCTTCTTTTATGCATTTTGAAACCCCGTTACACGTAGGGTTTGGATAAAAACGCGCTTTTTTGTATATCTTTTTTGAAGATTTATATTGCAACGCTTATCCATTCCCGCAAATCTATCGCCTATAGACAAGGATTTAACGTGTTATATACAAATTGTTTGCATATATGCATACAGAATACTGTCTAGGATTGGCTGTTTTGCATAACAGGAGCTATTATATGCATAGCGATGTATATGGAGGGTATTAACTGCTGAATGATATGAAAATTAATATGCCATGCGTGCATAAAGACGTTTAAAAAAGGCCATTCGCAGGGAATGGCCTTTGCCTAGAGCCCGCTTCCCCTCCTATAAGCAGGGCTCTTAGTTCACCGAAGCTTTAAAAGGCTCCGTGTATGAGTGCATTCTACAACGCTTCAGTTGCTGAAGGAGACGAGATTGCTCCGAAATATCGCCGGCCCCTACCCCAATCGCGAATAATTGGGGTAAAAACAGTATCAAATAGGCGTTTTGCCTCTGAAACCGCGATTCCGGCGCCCCATACGATCGACGATCGACGCCACGAAACAGCGAAACGCCGAAGGCGGCAAGCCTCCAAGGTCCAAGGCAAGCCGCGCAATCGCGGCAAAAGGGTCGCAGAACGCAAGAAAGCCTTCGCGGTTCCACGCCGCAAAGGCTTTCTGTTCATGCATCTATCATTGCGCTGCTTCGATGCTGCGCTACAGCGCGCGACGGCTTTCAATGGCCCGACCGAGCGTCACCTCATCGGCAAACTCAAGGTCGCCGCCGACGGGCAGGCCGCTTGCAAGGCGCGTGACTTTAATGCCGAGCGGCTTGATAAGACGCGCCAAATACGCCGCGGTCGTTTCGCCCTCCACATTGGGATTGGTGGCGAGCACCACCTCGGCCACGCCTTCATCAGACAAGCGCGCCATAAGCTCCGTTATGTGCAAGTCATCGGGGCCAACGCCGTCCATGGGGGAAAGAGCGCCGCCAAGCACGTGGTAGAGGCCTGAATACGCTGCCGTGCGCTCAATCGCCGATACGTCGCGAGGTTCGCTCACAACGCATATCGTAGAGGCGTCGCGGCTCGCCGATGCGCACACCTCGCACACATCGCCTTCCGCGTAATTGAAGCATCGAGAGCAAAAATGCACTGCATCTTTCACTTCGACGATTGCGTCAGCGAGGCGCAACGCGGAGTCGCGCGGGGAATTGAGCAGCCAGTACGCGATACGCTGAGCGCTTTTTGGGCCTACGCCCGGCATGCGCTCAAGCTCGTCGAGCAGCTTTTGGATGGCCGGGGCCGATTCCACGAATAACGCCCGCTTACATCAAGCCGGGGATATTCATGCCGCCCGTGGCCTGGCCAATGCGAGCGGAACCCTGGGCGGAAACGGCGCGCAGAGCCTCGTTCACAGCAGCGCACACCATGTCCTGCAGCATATCGGCATCTTCGGGGTCGATCGCGGCGGGGTCGATGGTGATGGACTGCACCGTCATATCGCCCTGAGCGACAACCTTCACCATGCCGCCGCCAGCGGTGGCCTCGGCGGTCATCGTCTTGATTTCTTCCTGGGCCTTCGCAAGCTCGGCCTGCATCTTCTGCGCCTGGCGCATCATTTGCTTCATATCCATGAACGTTTCTCCTTTTCATACACGCCACGCTGCCGCGGCGGATTCACACTGGTTCGAAAGCCTACCATATTACGCGCGAACGCATTCGCTTGGCAGCGGTTTCGCGCAAGGTCATCGCTCTTCTGTAACCTTGCTCATATTCACGCCGAACGACGCGAAAATCTCCTCGACCGACATTTCGCCCGAGCCACCCGTGGATGAACCCGCGTATGCGGCGGGCTCGTGAGTATCCTGCCCGCCACCGATGCCCTGCGGCATCGCGCGATTCGCGAACGGGTTCGGACGCGAAGGCGGGGCGGGAATGGGCGCGGGCGGTTCAGCGGGAAATTCAGGTTCCGCGACCGGCGCAAACTGCGGCTCAGGCTCTGCCGCTGCAACGGGCGCGGGCTGAGCGAATTGGGCCGAAGACGAGCTGTCGGAAGAAGGCGTTTCCCCTTCTTGCCCATCGTCGCAACCTTCGCGCAATGCATCGAGGTCTCTGCCCTCGAGCAACTTCGCATCTTGAGGCATAGGCCAACCTTTGGGTTTCACCATGCCCTTGGCCTTTTTCTTCGGGTCGGGGGCAGAGTCGAAACCGAGCTCCAGCGCCACAGGGAATGGATCGACCGGTTCGGGGCCCACCACGAGCATCGCATCGCCGAATTCCGCAACCGCCTCGGCGAGCTTGTCGGCAGCGGTCTTGCGCTTCTTCGCGGGCGCACCTTCAGGCTCGGCCTTCGATGCCTGGCCAGAGCTTGAAGAAACGGCCGGCTCGCTTGCCTGAGCCGCTACCTCGGGCTGCGGAGGCACTCCCCTTCCAATGCCTTCAGGCATTTTCCTTCCTGCGAAAGGGTTGTCATTCGCGGGCTTCGCGAAGGCAGCAGGTTCGCTAGGCCGGGACGCGGCTTCCCGATGCGACGGCGCCCCAACGGTTAGACTCGCATCAGGCTCAGTAAAAGGGGGCTGCTCCTCTTCGGGCATGTAGGCAGCGATATCGGCGTCGGTGTACGGCACCACGTCATCTTCCCACGGCGGTGCCACAGCGGCCTGCGGCGCTTGGCGCGAAGAGCCGGCCGAAGGCGCCTGGGCTCGAACCGATTGCTGGGCGCGATACGCGGCAGCCGGAGCAACCGAGGCAGCGGGCGCCAGCGCGGGCGCGGATGCGACGGGGGCAGCGCCACCAGCCGCAGATCCCTGAGTCACGCGGAACGGAACGGGGCCGCCGAATGA
>CAKUEV010000046.1 GCA_934646845.1 uncultured Slackia sp. | reverse complement strand
ACCTGCATCGCGGGCACCATCCATATGGTCGATGCCCACTTGGAGCTCACCATCGACATTCGCTACCCCACGTCCACCACGAACGACGAGCTGCAGGCAAAGATTGCCGCTGTCGCTGCCGATTACCATGCGACCTGCGAAAACACGCTGACCCTGGTCCCGTTCCTCGTCGACCCGCAGAGCCCCGCAATCCAAATGCTCGCTTCTTCGTACCACGACGCCACCGGCCTCGATGGCGACCCGTTCACCATCGGCGGCGGCACCTACGCGCGCGAATTCCCATGCGCCGCGAGCTTCGGCCCCGAAGACCCGCACGACGAATATCCCGAGTGGGTCGGTCCCATGCACGGCGCCGATGAGGGCATTTCCGAGGAAACGCTGCGCCGCGCCATGCGCACCTACATCCTGGCGATTAAGCGCCTGATGGAAATCGACCTCGAGTCCTTGGCCAAATAAAGCCCACGCAAGGCGCGAGGCTCCACCAAGAGCCCCTTGCCACGCGCAACTCCGCCCCGATGCCCCTGCTGGCGCCGGGGCGGTTTTTTGTCGCGATTTTCACGCCGCCCCTCACCCGCCAAGGCCCACACACGTCGCACGACTGCGCTACAATAGATGCACTTTGTACCCCCTCTTGCATTTTAGGAGGCTCCGTGAACAACGGATTCACCCACAACCAAGCACGCATCCCCGCCGCACGCGCAACGGGTTTCGCCCTCGTGATTCTCCTTCTCGTCTGCAGCGCTTCCCTTTTGAGCTCATGCGGCCATGAGCCCGAGAAGGCCACGCCGCCCGCCCAAACCGAAACGCAAAGCGCCAACGCGGCTTCAACCGAAACGAGCAAAGAAGCCACTTCGACGGAAGAGGGCAACGCCGACAAGGCCGCCGACGAGAAAGCCAGCCAAGACGATTCCGCGAAAACCGCCAAGCATCAAGGCGCGTACGCCATCGCCATTCGCAACGGAGGCGGCGCGGACGGGCTGGCGGGCGCCGCTCAGGCAAAGCTCGTCGCCGCGGGCCTCACCGAAGACAATCACACCTACGCGCTTGACTCGTATGCGATCGCAGGAGGCCTCGCCCCCACGACCGTCGTATACGTAAAGGGCACGGGCGACGATGCCGCCGATGTAAAAGCTGAAGCGGAAAAGGTCGTTTCCGCACTGGGGCTTGGCAGCGTGCAGACTTTCGACGAAGCCACCGCGGGCGAATCGATGGATGAATTCGATATTTTCGTCATCGTTGGCAAAGATGCGCTGGGCACGCTCAAATAGAAATTCGGTCCATACGTAAAAGAAGGAGGCACCGCACAAGCACGCCTCCCTCTTTCTTCATCAGCGGTTTTAGCCTATGGGCCATAAGCCGCGGTTTTGATTAAATGAATCCAGCTTGGGAATCGCTTTCCCTCGCCTTCACGCATTCCGTCATGACTTCGCTGCGACAGCCCTGGTCTCTTCCAGTCGCACAGCATCGAATTCCGCGCGTGCGTCGTTTTCCTCTTGAGCCTCCCTATAATGCTCGGCCGCACCTTCGGCCTCGGCTCCATCGACGGAAATGTTTTTCGGCAACACGAGGTTCGCAATAACCGCCACCAAGAACACCACAGCCACGCAGTTATCGGCAAATACGTTCTGCAGCATTTCAGGCAGCAGAACGAAAATCTCGGACACCTGGGTGAAGCCGATGCCAATGGAAAGCGACAGCGCCGCAATAAGAATGTTGCGTTGCGTAAAACCGGCGCGAGCGATCATCTGGAAACCGCTCACGATGATATTGCCGAACATCATAATGGTGCAGCCGCCAAGCACGGCATCGGGCAACGAGGAAAACACCACGCTGATGACTGGCAGAAACGCCGCAAGAATCATAATGATGGCGCCCGTGGCGATTGCGCGACGATTCACGACCTTCGTCATGGCGACCAAGCCCACGTTTTGCGAGAAGCTCGTGATAGGCAAGCAGCCAAAACATGCGGAGACCGAGCTTACGAAGCCGTCGCACGCAATAGAGCCCGAAAGCTCCTTCTCGCGCACGTCGCGCCCCAGGCCGACCATGGCAAGCGCTGAGGTGTCGCCGATGGTTTCGGTCGCGGAAACCAAGAAGATGAGCGTAACCGCCAGAATGGCCGAGGGGTGGAACTCGGGGGCAAAAGGCATGAATTCGGGAATAGAAACGGGCTTTGCGGAAGCGAACCCCGAAAAATCGACCATACCCATGAAGAGTGCCGCAACATAGCCAATGACCAGGCCAAACAAAACTGAAAGCTGCTTGGTTTTACCCTTCGCCATAATCTGGAACACCAGGCACGAGATAAGCGCGATGCTGCCGAGCGCGATATTTTGCGGCGAGCCGAAATCGGGCGAGCCCGAGCCGCCGCCAAACGATGCGGCACCAACCGAAAGCAGCGAAAAACCAATGGACGTTACCACCACAGCCGCCACGATGGGGGAAATGAGCCAGCGCCAATACTTCGCGAACAGGCCCAGCACGCCCTCAATCAGGCCGCCCACCATAATGGCGCCAATTGCCGCATTGAAGCCATACGTCGCCGCAACGCCGCACAGCACCGTGACGAATGTAAAGCTGATGCCCATAACAATAGGCAACCCCGAGCCAATACGGCCCGCAAGGGGGAACAGCTGCACGAGCGTGCCAATGCCCGCAATGAGCATGGCGCTTTGCACGAGCGAGCCCGTTGTCGCGGAATCAAGACCGGCAGCGCCTGCGACAATAAGAATCGGCGCGAGGTTGGCAACGAACATCGCCAAGATATGCTGCACGCCATAAGGAATTGCGCGCAACCAAGGGATTTTGCCATCGAGACGGTACAGATCGGTGTGATTGAAACCTTGAGCTGCGGTTTCTACTTTCGACATGGGGCGTCCTTTATTCGCGTTCGGTTTTCTGACAAATAAAAAAGGCTCGCTGCCGCATGCGGCAGCGAGCCCATCTCTTCAAAATTATTTATGCTTCGCAGGTTTCCACGGTCAGCTCGTGGCTCGGCGCAGGCTCGCCAGCTTGGCGGAACGTGATCTGGCCCGTGGTGGGGTCCATTGCGTCGACAATGGCGAGCGACTCCAGGTGGTAGCCGCGCTCACGCAAGCTCGCGCCGCCGGGCTGGAAACCCTTCTCAACCGCAATGCCGATGCCTTCAACCGTAGCGCCAGCCGCTTCGACGATCTCGAGCAGGCCATTGAGCGCGCAGCCGTTCGCCAAAAAGTCATCGATGATAAGCACATGGTCTTCAGGACCAATGAACTTTTTGGACACGATAACGTCGAACACCTTGCCATGCGTAAAGCTCTGGATGCGCGTGCGATACATTTCGCCATCAAGGTTAATAGACTGGGCCTTTTTCGCAAATACCACAGGGGCATTGTCGAAATGACGGGCAGCCATGCAGGCAATTCCGATACCAGAAGCCTCGATGGTAAGGATTTTATTGACAGGGGCATCGGCGAACAGGCGCTTGAATTCCGCACCCATCGCATCAAGCAGCTCGATATCGATGCGATGGTTCAAAAAACCGTCAACCTTCAAAACGCCCTCGGCCTTCACCACGCCGTCACGTTGAATGCGATCTTCGAGAAGCTTCACGCCCTACCCTTTCTCTTGCGGCAGCCAGCACGCCACCAGCTCATGCAGTTATAAGTAGGTAGTTTAGCAGCTAACCGAGAAAGAGGGAGAAATGAATCGCGGGAGCCAAAAATCAGCGCAACACCCCGGGCGGCCGCTTTTCACGCCCCAATGCCAATGCGATCGCAAGAAAATGCACGATGTGCGTAGCCTTTTCTCCCATGCATGTCGCAATCTCTTGCGCTCGCTGCAAAACGCCTGGTCAAAAGGTTACGCTTTTTTGCTGCATACCACCATGTCCGAATAGGGTACGCACTTCGTGCGTTTTTTCGCAATCTAGCGCGTGTTCTTGCTGGCCAAGCGACCGAAAAACCGGGCAAGCAGGTTGAATGCCAGGATGCACACCATGAGCACCGCGGCAGCACCGCTCGAAACCGCGTCAAGGTCGGGCACCACGCCTTCGCTGTTGATCTTCCAAATATGAACCGCGAGCGTTTCTGCCGGGCGGAACACGTTCCACGGGCACGACGCGCTCGAGAAATCGAGGCTCGTGAAATCGAGCATCGGCGCCGACTGGCCCGCCGTGTAAATGAGCGCCGCAGCCTCGCCGAACACACGCCCCGCCGACAAAATGATGCCCGTGATAATAGCAGGCAACGCCGCGGGAAGCAGCACGTGAATGGTGGTCTCCCAACGGCTCGCGCCGAGCGCCAAGCCGCCTTCGCGCTGGTCGTTGGGAATTGCCTCGAGCGCCTGCTGAATAACGCGCACCAAAATGGGCAGGTTGAACATCGTGAGCGCCAAAGCGCCCGACAGAATGCTGAAACCCCAGCCCATTTGCAGCACGAAGAACAGGAATCCGAACAGGCCAACCACAATGGAGGGCAACGACGAGAGCGCCTCGATAGCAGTTTTCACGAAATGCGTCAGACGGTTCTTCGGGGCATACTCGGTAAGGTAAATCGCGCCGCCAAGCGCGATAGGCACCGAAATGAGCAGCGTGAGCACCAATAAATAGAACGAGTTGAACAGCTCGGGGCCAATGCCGCCGCCTTCCTTGAACTGCTCGGGCTTGCCCGTGAGGAAGCTCACGTCGAACAGCTTGCCCGCGCCGCTCACCAAAATGTATGCGATAAGAGAAAACAGCAGCACGCAAATCGCCGCCACGATGGCAAACAGCACTCCGGTGGCGAATTTGTCCTGCAGGGCAATACGGCGAGCAAGGGCGCCTTCCGCCTTCTCGCTTTGCGCTCGCTTCGGCGAACCCTGGGGCGCGCACGTTCCCGTGGCACCTTCCTCGGCGGCCATTTCGACAACACTAGCGACCATTGGCGTTCAGGCCTCCCTTGCGCTCGATGAAATGAATGATGGAAATGAACACGAACGACATCGCCAAAAGCAGCAAGGCAAGCGACCACAGCACATCGGAATACACCGTGCCCATCATCTCATTGCCAATGCCCATGGTCAGCACGCTCGTAAGGGTTGACGCAGGGGTGAATAGGCCGTCGGGCACTTGCGCCGCGTTGCCGATAACCATCTGAACGGCAAGCGCCTCGCCGAACGCGCGGGTCATGCCCAGCACCACTGCCGTGCACAGCGAGGGCATGGCCGCACGCAGCACCACATGCCAAATGGTCTGCCATCGACTCGCGCCCACGCCATAGGCGCCTTCGCGATATGCCTTCGGCACGGCCGTGAGCGCATCGATGGAAAGCGACGTAATCGTGGGAAGGATCATCACGGCGAGCACGATCGATCCCGAGAAGATGCCAAACCCCGTGGTATTTGACCAGCTTCGGCACCACGCAACGACAATCGTGAGACCGATAAGGCCATACACGACCGACGGAATGCCGACGAGCAACTCGACGACCGGCTGGAACACCGTTCGGCCGAACTTCGGCGAAATCTCAACCACAAAAATGGCCGACCCCAGAGCGAACGGCAAGGCAAGCAGCGTGGAGAGCAGCGTAACCGAGAACGATCCGACGATCATGGGCAGCGCGCCCACTGTAGGCGCACCCGACGCATCGGCCTGATGCGGGTTCCACGTGGTTCCCGTGAAAAACGCCGCCGGCGAAACGCCATCGACGAAAAATGTGGCCAAACCATGCTGGGCAACCATAAACACGAGCGTTGCCACAAGCAGCACGATGAGCGTCACGCATGCGCCCGAAAGCGCGCGGCCCACATTGTCGAGTCTCTTTTTCGACAGAGATGCCACTGCTTTAAACCTGCCTTTCAAACATACGCGGGCCCGAGCCGAAGCGAGTAGCCGCCGCTTCGGCATCGCGCCCTTCAAGCTTGCGCCGAACGCGCAAAAAGCCCGACCGCGCCACGTGCAGCCGGGCTGAATTTTCGCGAATTAGAGCTTGGTCACATTGCCGTCGGCGTCGCGGGAAACCTTCATGCCGGAAACCGAGATGTAGCCGTTCTCGGAAACCAGGCTGCCCTGGACCTCGTCGCTCATCATGAAGTCGATGAACGCCTGGGTGGCCTCGTCGGCATCCTTGGCGGTGTACATGTGCTCGTAAGCCCAGATCTTCCAGTCGTTGGTCTCGACCGTAGAGGTTTCGGGCTTCACGCCGTCAACGGAAAGCGCCTTGATGCTGCTGTCGTAGTAAGAGAACGCCAGGTAGGAAATCGCGCCCGGGGTGTCTTTGACCATCTTGGCCGCCGTGCCCGAGGAATCCTGCTCCTGGGGCTTGAAGCTGTCAGGCACCTTGGTGCCGTTGAGCACGGCCTTCTCGAACACCGCGCGCGTGCCGGAACCAGATGCGCGGTTGATAACCGTGATCTCGAGGTCCTGGCCGCCAACCTCTTTCCAGTTGGTGATTTCGCCCGTGAAGATTTTCTTCAGGTCGTCCATCTTGATGTCGTCAATGGAAACTTCGCTGTTCACCACAGGGCCCATGCCCACAACGCACACCTTGTTATCGGTGAGTTTTTCGGCATCGGACTTGTTGTCGAGCTTTTCTTCGGCGAACACGTCGGAGTTGCCGATCTGCACCGCGCCCTGCACGATCTGCGTAATGCCCTGGCCAGAGCCGCCGCCTTGCACGGTGATGGTGACGCCAGAGTTTTCAGCTTGGAACTTTTCGGCCGCGGCCTCAACGAGCGGCTGAAGCGCGGTGGAGCCGACCGCGGTAATGGAGCCCGCGAGCGCCTTGGTCTCGGTCGTTGCAGCGGCATTATCGCCCGAGCCGGAATTGGAGTTGCTCGAGCATCCAACCAAGCCGCCCAGACCGGCAAGAATAACGGTGCTGCCCGCGACGGTGAGGAAGCGGCGGCGGCTCATTGAGTAGTTTTGCATGATGTGCGTTCCTTTCGGATGATGGTTCCCTTCCATGGGTTCTCATCTTGAAGGGCACGCGTCATGCTCACGTCAGGGCAACGTCAAAGACGGGTAAAGCATTCCCAGTCTGTTAAACGCTCGCACCTGTTAAATGCTCGTAGCGTTTAATAGGTCGGTCGAACCGCGAACACGCCAGGAGTGCAAAAAACCTGTTAAACGCTGCTGCGAGCATTTAACGGGTTTTCAAGATCGATGGGCTATTTCACCGGAAAGCGCACTTCGATTACCGTGCCTTGGGGATCGTTGCCCATCACGGTGATTTTCGCGCCATGCACCTGCGCGGCGTGTTTGACGATGGCGAGGCCCAATCCGCTGCCACCCGTTTCTTTCGAGCGGCTTTCGTCGACGCGATAGAAGCGCTCGAACACGCGCTCGCGAAGCTCCGGCGGAATGCCGATGCCCGTATCGCTCATGCGCACGATGGCCGATCCGTCAGCCGCTCCGATAACTGCAACCTGCGCACGCCCACCTTCAACGTTGTAGCGAATCGCGTTTTCAACAAGGTTGCGCACCATCTCGCTCAAAATCTGCGTGTTTCCGCGCACAACCACGGGCTCGTTGCCGCTGCGCTCAATCTCACATGCGAGAGACACCGCGTGGTCTTCCGCATAAGGGCGCAAGCGCTCGCACGCGTCATTCGCAAGCGATTCGAGCGAGACGCCCTGATTCATATCGACGCCCAAATCATCGCCCGATGCGCCGCCTTTTCCCATGTCATCGAGCTTCGAGAGCGAAATAATGTCGTCGACCATGCTGCGCATGCGCTGCGATTCGCTGTGGATGGTGTGCGCGAACGACCTCACGTCTTCGTCTTTCGCGATGCCGGCGGCGATGATTTCCGCATAACCCGAAATAACCGTGAGCGGCGTCTTGAGCTCGTGTGACACGTTCGCCGTGTATTGGCGGCGCTCGCTCGCCTGGGCCTCGAGGCGCTTATGCTGCGCATCGAGCCGCGTAAGCAAAGGGGCAAGCTCGATCGGCGCATCCGATTCAAGGGGTCGATCCAAATCGATTCGCATAAGATCGGTCGAAATGACCTGCGCCAGAAAGCGCGACCCTACGGCCGCCGCGATAAGCGCGAGCGCCACAACCACGGCGCAAGGCCCCAGCATATGCAGCATCATGCCCCACACGCTCGATTGCGTAGTGGCGAAACGCAGCACATCGTCATTGTGAAGGCGAACGGAATGATAAAGCGTGACCTCTTGCAGGGTTTCCGAATAGCGGCCCGCGCTGCTTTCGCCATTGATCTCCGCCTGAACGAATTCAGGACGACCAGCATGGCTTTCGAGGGTCGACACATCGGCCACGTCGTTGTCGAAAAGCACCGTGCCATCGCTCGCGATGAGCGTGACGCGCATGTCGCTCCCCATAAGTTCCGACTGCTCATCAAGAAAGTCGAGCAATTCATCGCCATCGAGCTGGGCGGCCTCTATGTAAGAAGCATAGCGATGGGATTCGTCGGTGATTCCCTCGGATGCGCGCGCGTCGAGCGTGGCGTATGAAGCCGCGGCAAAAGCAACGACGCACACGAGCGCCACCGCCGTTGTCGCGACCATGATGGCCGCCGCCGCGTTATGGGCGAGCGAGTGGTGCGTGAAAGGGCGCTTTCGCCTCGCAGGCTTTTCAGTTTCAGGGGACGCTTTTTCCTCGTCGGGAACCGCGGTTACGACCATAGGCGGCCTACGCCTTCAGGCGGTAGCCAACGCCGCGCACCGTTTCGATATACGACGCCGCCTCGGGGCATGCCTCGGAAAGCTTCTTCCTCAGCGTTTGCACATGGGCGTCAACCGTGCGGGTTTCGCCCGCGATGCTGTAACCCCACACACGGTCGAGTAGCAAGTCGCGCGACACCACGATACCGCGATTCTCCATAAGGTAGCGCAGCATCTCGAATTCCTTATGCGTGAGCTGCACCTCCGCGCCGGCCGCCGTTACCTGGTAGCGGGCAACATCCAAGCAGATGGGGCCCACCTCAAGCACATCCTCATCGCTCGCCGCGCCCGATTCGCGCTGGCCGGCCCGAACATCGCGCTCGTGGCGGCGCAGCAACGCGTTCACGCGCGAAATGAGTTCCATCATGCCGAAGGGCTTCGCCAAATAGTCGTCGGCGCCCGCATCGAGCCCGCAGACCGTATCGAATTCGGTCGACTTCGCGGTGAGCATCATGATGGGCACGTTGGCAGTGCGCGCATCGACGCGCAGGCGCTTGAGCACCGAAATGCCGTCTTCGTCGGGAAGCATTACGTCGAGAAGGAACAAATCGGGCACCTCGCTCGCGAGCGCAATGTCCATTTCTGACGCGCGCGAAAAACCACGCGTGGCATGGCCCGTTTGCTCGAGCGTATAAAGCGCCAAATTTCGAATTTGTTCGTCATCCTCGAGGTAATAGATCATCCGAGAACCTCTCCTTTATAACGGCCGGTCAGTGCGTATTCTACCCATTCGGCGATGTTTTGGGCGTGGTCGCCCACGCGTTCAAGGTATTTTGCGAGCATAAGCGCCTCGACGAGGTTCGACGCAACCCCGCCTTCGCCCTGAATGCCGCGCACCACATCGGCCTTCACGCTTTCGAAAAGCGCGTCGATCTGCGCATCTTCCCCAATCGTCGCACGCGCGCGTTCGACATCGCGTTCCACGAACGCCTCGGTAGCATCATGCAGAATAATGCAGGCTCGATCGCCCATTTCGCGCAAATGCGCCGAGAGCTCCTCATCGAACGCCCCTTGCAGGGTGAGCGCAATTTCGGCGATGTCGGTCGCCTGGTCGCCAATGCGCTCCAAATCGCCCGCGATTTTAAGCGCCGCCGACACGCGATGCAGATCGGTCGCAACGGGCTGCTGGGTGAGCAGCAGCTTCACGCACAAACCCTCGACCTCGCGTTCCTGGTGGTCGATGTCGTCGTCGCCATCGACCACCGCATTCGCCGCTTCGGCGTCGCGGGCGGCAAGCGCCGCGATACTCGTGCGCAGGGCGTCTTCCGTCGACGACGCCATAACCAGCAGCTGGGCATCGAGCAATTGCAGTTGAGAATCCAATACCGTGCGTGCCATGGCTTAGCCGAACCTTCCCGTGATGTAGTCTTCCGTGCGCTTATCGTTGGGGCAATCGAAAAGGGTTTTGGTGTCGTCGAATTCAATCAAATCGCCCAGCAGGAAGAATGCGCATTTGTCACTCACGCGCGCGGCCTGTTGCATGTTGTGGGTCACCATGACCACCGTATAATCGCGCTTGAGCTCAATGGCGAGCTCTTCGATGCGCCCCGTGGAAATGGGGTCGAGCGCACTCGTCGCCTCGTCCATAAGCAGCACTTCAGGCTCAACCGCGAGCGCGCGGGCAATGCACAAACGCTGCTGCTGGCCGCCCGAAAGCGCGAGGGCGCTTTTCTTCAGACGGTCTTTCACCTCGTCGAAAATCGCCGCCTTGCGAAGCGCGGTTTCAACAACCTCGTCGAGCTCGGCCTTGCCCTTGACGCCATGGGTTCGCGGACCGAACGCCACATTGTCGTATACACTCATGGGGAACGGGTTCGCCTTTTGGAACACCATGCCAACGCGCTTGCGGAGCAGGTTGACATCGGTTTCTTTGCTATAGAGCTCTTGACCGTCGAGCTTGACTGAACCCTCGACTCGGCAACCTTCAATCGTGTCGTTCATGCGATTGAGGCAGCGCAGGAAGGTCGACTTTCCACAGCCCGACGGGCCTATGAACGCAGTGATTTGATTGCGCGGCATGTCCATCGTTATGCCGTGCAGCGCATGGAACGCGCCATAGTGCAAATCGAGGTCTGAAACCGCGATTTTCGTTTCGTTTGAAACCTCGGCCACGAGCGCCCTTTCTTCCCGAATTAAAACCGAGAAGAAACTTTACGGACGGGCGGCCCATTCGACGTTAGGCGCATGCAAAATTTGTGTAAAGAAGGAAAAGGAGCAGCCGCAACGCGTGCCGCATCGCCGCGGATGGGGCCGAGAGGCGTCCGCGGCGAATGCTCGGTTTCTCATACCCCTTAAAAACAGGAAACCGCAGCGAGGCGCATAGCGAGCCAAAGGCGAGCGGTAGCCGAGCGGGCATTTGCGGCGGACGCCCCTCGGCCTCATCCGCCGGCTAACCGCGCCGACAAGACATGCTAAACGCTACGAGCATTTAGCAGGTTTTTTCGGCAGCCTCCACCACGTGTTTCATGAGCATGCTCGTGGTCACGCCGCCAATGCCGCGCGGGACGGGAGTGATGGCGTCGACGATCGGCTCAATCGCGTCGAAATCGGCATCGCCGCACAGGTTGCCCGCCTCGTCAACGTTAATGCC
>CAKUEV010000045.1 GCA_934646845.1 uncultured Slackia sp. | reverse complement strand
ATTACTTGAAGAAGCCGTCGTAGTTGTACATCTTCAGCTGGCTCTCGAGCTTGCTCATGGTGTCAAGCGCAACGCCGATCATAATGAGGATCGAAGTGCCGCCAAACGCCTGAATAAGCTGGTTGCCGGTGAAGTAGAACAGGATCGACGGAACAACCGCGATAAGCGCAATGAACAGGCCACCGGGCAACGTCACGCGATTGATGACGTTCTTGATGTACTGCGTGGTAGCGCTACCCGGACGCACGCCCGGAATGAAGCCGCCCTGCTTGCGCAGGTTGTCACTCGTTTCTTCGGGATTGAACACCATAGAGGTGTAGAAGTACGCGAAGAACACGATGAGCGCCAGCGTAAGCAGCCAGTTGATCCAGCCCGTCGACATGGCGTCGGCCACCGCGGTGAGCCAGCCGATGTTGAACAGGGCAGCGATCTGAGCCGGGAAGTAAATCAAGCAGCTCGCGAAGATAATCGGGATAACGCCCGCCGCATTCACCTTCAAGGGAATGTAGGTGGACTGGCCACCCATCATCTTGCGACCCTGCACGCGCTTGGCGTAGTTCACCGGGATGCGGCGCTGAGCGCGTTCCACGAAGATAATCGCGGGGATGCACAGCAGCACCACGAGCACGATGAGCAGCGTGACCGCAATGCCCATGCCCGTGTCGCCCGTGAGGTTCACGCTGCTGAAGATAGCGGCGGGAACGCGAGAGACGATGGACACGAAGATGATGAGCGACATGCCGTTGCCAATGCCGCGCTGGGTGATAAGCTCGCCCATCCACATGATGAACGCAGTGCCCGCAACCAGCGTGAAGACGACGATGATGTCGGTGAGGATCTCGGGGACCTCGCTCGTGAACACCACGCCGTAGGCGGAGCTCTTGAACAGGAAGAGGTAGCCGACAGCGTTAATCAGGCCAAGGCCCAGCGTCAGGAAACGCGTGACCTGGGTGATCTTGCGGCGACCGGTTTCTCCCTCTTTCGCCCAGCGACCCACAGCGGGAATAACGCCCTGCATCAGCTGCATGATGATGGATGCCGTGATGTAAGGCATGATGCCCAGCGAGAACACCGAGAAGTTCGACAGCGCGCCGCCCGTGAACAGGTCGAGCATGGTCATGCTCACGCCGCTCGCAGCAAAAGCGTCTGAGAACTCTTTAAAGGGGATGCCAGGCACCGGCACGTACGCGCCGAAGCGGTACAGCGCCAAGATGCCCAAGGTGAACAGAATCTTCTTGCGAAGCTCCGGCACCTTGAATGCATCAATGATGGACGTTAGCAAGACTGCTCGACCTTTCCTCCGGCCGCCTCGATCTTGGCGACAGCAGCAGCAGAAATTTTGTCAACCTTGATGGTGAGCGGCTTGGTGATTTCGCCACCAGCAAGAACCTTGACGGGGGTGTCGAGCTTCTTGATGATGCCCTTAGCCTTCAGAGACTCGGCGTCGACGACGTCGCCAGCCTCAAACTTGCGCTCGAGACGAGAAACGTTGACGGCAGCGTACTCAACGCGGTTGAAGTTGCGGAAGCCAGGGAGCTTCGGGAGGCGCATAGCCAGCGGAGTCTGGCCACCCTCGAAGCCGGGGCGCTTGCCGCCGCCGGAGCGGGACAGCTGACCATTCATACCACGGCCGGCAGTTTTGCCATGGCCGGAAGCAGGACCGCGGCCAACGCGCTTACGGTTTTTGGTAGAGCCCTCTGCGGGCACCAGGTCTTTAATCTCCATGATGGATCCTTTCGCTTTTCGGGCGGGATACTTCCCCGCCTTCGCCGGCAGCTCGCTCGCCGGCAAACTACATTACCGCTTGCGGGCACACTAAGCCTAAAACGCAAGCTTTCAAAGGATACAAGAAAAGAGCCGCCTGTACAAGCCAGACGACTCTTCAATTCATAGGTTCTGCACCCGCGAGATTGTCGCATAGAACACGCCAGCCGGAGCCGTTTGGGGCAGGGGCCGTCTTTGACCGCGCTCGGCTACCGCTCGCCTTCGGCTCGCTATGCGCCTCGCTCCTTCGCTTCATCTAAGAAAGAAGTGCATATTTGAAGCTCAGAGGGTCATAGACGGCCCCTGCCCCAAACGGCTCCTTCTCGGTCATCAGAAGCAACGAAGGCCTTGCCTACGCTGCCTTCGCGGCCTTGCGCTCAGCCTTGCGACGCTCCATGGCGTCAACGCACACGGCGCAGCTTTGGTCGCCCGTGATGTTGACGGTCGTGCGCATCATGTCGAGGATACGGTCGACGCCTGCGACAAGCGCAATGCCCTCGACCGGCAAACCGACCGACTGCAGCACCATGGCGAGCATGATCATGCCAGAGCCAGGAACGCCAGCGGTGCCGATAGAGGCGAGCACGGCGGTAAGCACGATGGTGAACTGCTGGCTGAGAGTCAAATCGATGCCGAACACCTGCGCGATGAAGATGGAGCACACGCCCATGTAAATCGAGGTACCGTCCATATTGATGGTGGCGCCCAGCGGCAAAACGAAGCTCGAGACCTCGTTGGAAACGCCGAGCTTCTTGGAGCACTCCATGTTCACGGGCAGCGTGCCAACCGAGGAAGCGGAAGCGAATGCGAACACCATAGCCGACATCTGCTCTTTGAAGAAACGGATGGGACTCACGTTGGCGAGAACCTTCACCAAGCCGGAGTACACGACCGCCATATGAAGAATCATGGCGAGATATGCAACCACGATCAGCTTCAGCAGCGGCAGCAAAATATCGGGGCCGTTGCTCGCAATAACGGGCGTGATAAGACCGAAAACGCCGAAGGGAGCAAAGCAGATAATGCCATGCATAATCTTGATGCACACTTCGCTCATGCTGTTCACGAGATCGGCAACGGGCTGGGCCTTCTTGCCCGCAGCCATAATACCGAAGCCGAACACAAGCGCAATCACGATAACCTGAAGCATCGTAGCGTCAGCCATAGGCTGAATCACATTCGAGGGGAAGATGTTCACGATCGTGTCAATAAACGAAGGGGCTTCTTTCGCCTCATAGGAAAGCTCATCAGCAGGCAGGTTATAACCGCCGCCAACATTGAGGATATTCGCCATAGCCAAGCCGATGATAATAGCGAATGCCGTCGTGGCGAGGTAGTAGACGATCGTTTTGCCGCCGATAGCACCGACGCGCTTGATATCGGACAGCGAGATGACGCCAGCGGTCATCGTGAAAATGACCAACGGAACGACGATCATCTTAATAAGGTTCAAGAAAATCGTGCCGAGCGGCTTAATGTACGTGGTGGCAAATTCAGCATTGCCTTGAAGCGCGATGCCAGCCACAACGCCCAACGCCAACGCAATAAAGATCCACGTGGTGAGCGAGAGTCGCTTATACCAGGGCAAATCCTTCTTCGATTCGGACACTTCGTCGAAGTCATGCTTGGCTTCCTTGCCAAGATCGCTCAATTGCGACACTGGTCTCCCCTTTCGATGCAGGAACAGAATCGATTGATGTGTCCTCGCTGCATTTTCTATGAAGCGAGGACACATCAATGCCCAGAGAATTGTAGTCGATACGACACCTACCGCGTATTCACAACCGTTCACCGTCGGCAAGCGAAACAATTTCGAAACAAAACACAAAAAAGCCCGCTGCGGACAGCGGGCTTTCAGTTCGAAATTCGAAGAGGATTTAGTCCTCAACAACCTCGACGAGGTGCTTGACCTTGAAGATCATGCCACGGATGGACGGCGTATCAGCCTGCTCAACCGTACGGCCGATTTTGCCAAGGCCCAGAGCCTTCAGGGTTTTGCCCTGGTCGGCCGGACGGCCGATCTGGGAGCGAACCTGGGTGATGTGAAGAGTCTTCGCTTCAGCCATGATTACGCCTCCTTCTTCTCGGACCAGCCATAAATCTGGCCAACAGTCATGTTGCGGCGCTCGGCAACCTCGGTGGGAGCAGAGAGCTCCTTGAGGCCCTCGGCGGCAGCCTTCACGATGTTCATCGCGTTGGAGGAGCCCAGGGACTTGCCGAACACGTTCTTGAAGCCAGCGAGCTCGAGCAGAGCACGAACCGGGCCACCGGCGATGATACCGGTACCAGGGGCAGCAGGCTTGAGGTAAACGCGGCCCGCGCCAAACTCGCCCATGATGTCGTGCGGAAGAGTACGCTCTTCGTTCATAGGAACTTCGAACATATTCTTCTTGGCATCTTCGATGCCCTTCTTGATAGCGATAGGCACTTCCTGAGACTTGCCCATGCCAACGCCGACATGGCCTTCGCCGTCGCCGACGACAACGAGAGCCGTCAAACCGAAGCGGCGGCCGCCCTTGACGACCTTGGAAACGCGGTTGATGTAGACCACGCGTTCCTGAAGCTCAGGAACGGCGGACTGCTTCTTTTCTTCTTTGCGAGGAGTCATATCCAAACCCTTTCCTAGAACTTCAGGCCAGCGGCGCGTGCGCCATCGGCCAGAGCCTTGATGCGGCCATGGTACAGGTTACCGCCGCGGTCGAAAACGACCTCGGTGATGCCAGCTTCAATGGCCTTCTTGCCAGCGATTTCGCCCATGGCGGCAGCGCCCTCAACGTTGGCACCGGACTTGCCGGTAGCCTTGAAAGCCTCGCTCAGGGTGCTCTCGCCGCAGATGGTCACATGAGCGACATCGTCGATGAACTGCACGTACAGGTTCGAGTTGGAACGGGTAACGCAAAGGCGCGGACGAGCGGCGGTGCCAGAAATCTTGCCGCGGACGCGACGGTGGCGACGAGCCAGCCCGGCCTGCTTCTTCTGGAGTTTCTTCATCTTATATCCCTTCAGACCTTAAGCTACTTGTCGCCCTTGGCAGCCTTGCCAAGCTTGCGACGAACTTGCTCGCCCTCGTAACGAATGCCCTTGCCCTTGTAAGGCTCGGGAGCACGCCATTTACGGATGACGGCAGCAGTCTGGCCAACAGCCTGCTTGTCGGCACCAGAAACGGTGATGTGCGTCTGATCGGGCACGGTGAAGGTGATGCCTTCGGGGGCCTCAACGAC
This sequence comes from uncultured Slackia sp., assembly GCA_934646845.1. Taxonomy (GTDB): domain Bacteria; phylum Actinomycetota; class Coriobacteriia; order Coriobacteriales; family Eggerthellaceae; genus Slackia. The sequence goes on along the minus strand of CAKUEV010000045.1, from coordinate 6,294 downwards.
AACCGGATGAGAGTAGCCGAGAGAAAGCTCCAGGCTGTTGCCCTTCAGAGCAGCACGGTAGCCAACGCCAACGAGCTCGAGCTTCTTCTCGTAGCCCTCGTGGACGCCAACGACCATGTTGTTGACGAGCGAACGGGTAAGGCCGTGGAATGCCTTGGCCTCACGGGAATCGTCAGGACGAGAAACGATGAGCTCCTCGCCTTCCTGAGCGATGGACATCATGGGGTTGAACTCGTAGGAGAGTTCGCCCTTGGGGCCCTTCGTGGTGATTTTGTTACCCTCGATGGTAACGGTAACTCCGGCAGGAACCGGAATGGGCTGTTTGCCGATACGAGACATAGTAAGCTCCTATCCTTTCCTTACCAGATGTATGCGATAACTTCGCCGCCGACGCCAGCCTTGCGAGCGTCGCGGTCAGCCATGACGCCCTTGGAGGTGGACACGATAGCAGTGCCCAGGCCGCCGAGAACGCGGGGCAGTTCGTCCTTGCCAGCGTAAATACGCAGGCCGGGCTTGGAAATACGCTTGATGCCGCGAATGGTCTTCGCCTTCTTCTCGCCGTACTTCATCGTGATCTCGAGAATGTCGCGAGGCGAGTTCTCAATGATCTCGTAGCCCTGGACATAGCCCTCTTCGGTCATGATGCGAGCGATTTCGACGAGCTTCTTCGAAGACGGCATCGAGACCGTCGCCTTGCCCGCAGAGTTGGCGTTACGCACGCGCGTAAGCATATCTGCGATGGGGTCGTTAATGGTCATTTGATTCTCCTTTGGTTCGTGATGAGCTCAGCCGGAGGTACGCAATGACGCCCGTGGCGTGTGCGCCTTACCGGCAAGCACCTAGCGTGGGCCTACCAGGAAGCCTTGGTCACGCCGGGGAGTTCGCCCTTGCTAGCCAACTCGCGCAGGCACACGCGGCACAGACCGAACTTGCGATACACAGAACGCGGACGGCCGCAGCGGGTGCAGCGGGTGTAGGCACGAGTCGAGAACTTCGGCTCGCGATTAGCCTTGGCGATCATCGATTTTTTTGCCATGCTTTCCTTCTTTCCTCTATCTCCACTCGGATTTTGCCGAATGAATTACTATTTCTTGAACGGGAAGCCCAAAGCGTCGAGAAGAGCCTTGGCCTGTTCGTTGTTTTCGGCAGTGGTGACAAAGGTGATGTCCATGCCGCGGGTACGATCGATTTTGTCGTATTCAATCTCGGGGAAGATGAGCTGCTCGGTGATGCCGAGGGTGTAGTTGCCACGGCCGTCGAAGCTCTTCGGGGAGATGCCACGGAAGTCGCGAACGCGAGGCAGAGCCATGGACAGCAGGCGGTCCAGGAACTCCCACATGCGGTCGCCACGCAGGGTAACCTTGCAGCCAATAGCCTGGCCCTCGCGGATGTGGAAGCCTGCGATGGACTTCTTGGCGCGGGTGACGCAGGGCTGCTGGCCCGTGATGATGCGCATATCGTTCATAGCTGCGTCGAGCTGCTTGGAGTCAGACGCGGCTTCGCCGACGCCCATGTTCACAACGATCTTCTCAAGGCGCGGAACCTTGTTGATGTTGTCGATAGAAAGCTCGCTCTCCAGCTTGGAGACGATTTCAGATTTGTACAGTTCTTTCAGGCGAGGAGTAGCCATAGGTAAGTTTCTCCTTTGTCGATGAATTAAACGCAGGATTACCGACCCTGCGTCCCTGCCCGCCTAAGGCAGCCAGGGCCATATTCTACACGGCATAAGGCGCATCCCACAGAAAATCCGCAGGATGCGCCTTAAAAATCACTGGTTATTCAACCGGTGGACTATTTCTAGTCGATGTCTTTGCCGCACTTCTTGCAGACGCGGACCTTTTTGCCCTCGTCGTTGATGCGCTTGCCAGTGCGAACCGGCTTGCCACAAGAGGGGCAGACCAGCATCACGTTGGAAACGTGAATGGGGGCTTCCATGGAGATGATGCCGCCCTGCGGGTTCTGCTGGGTGGGGCGAACGGCCTTCTTCACGATGCCGCAGCCTTCGACGACAACACGGTTGCGGGTAGGAACGGAGCGCAGAATGGTGCCCTGCTTGCCCTTGTCCTTACCAGCGATGACCTGAACCTTGTCGCCCTTTTTGACCTTCATGCTGTTCATGTTTCGTGCACCTCCCTTAGAGCGTCTCAGGTGCCAGAGACACGATCTTCATGTACTTCTTGTCACGCAGCTCGCGAGCCACGGGGCCGAAGATGCGGGTGCCCTTGGGAGCACCGGAGTTGTCGATCAGCACGGCGGCGTTCTGGTCGAAGCGGATGTAAGAACCGTCCTTGCGACGGACTTCCTTCTTCACGCGAACGATGACGCAACGGACAACGTCGCCCTTCTTGACGCTGCCGTTGGGAGCTGCCTCCTTGACGCTGCAGATGATGACGTCGCCAAGGCCTGCATAGCGGCGCTTGGAGCCGCCGAGGACCTTGATGCACTGCACCTTGCGCGCGCCGGAGTTGTCGGCAACGTTCAGCATGGTTTGCATCTGAATCATTGTGCAATCCTTCCGATAGTTTAGTTACGCAACGCTTGGGCTATTTGGCCTTTTCCACGATCTCGAGGAGGCGCCAACGCTTCATCTTGGACATGGGGCGGGTCTCCATAATGGTGACGGTGTCACCGAGGCCAGCCTCGTTGTTCTCGTCGTGAGCGTGGAACTTCTTGGTGCTCGTCATCATCTTGCCATAGACAGGATGAGGCTTGCGCTCCTTGATCTCAACCACAATGGTCTTGTCGTTCGCCGCGGAAACAACGACGCCCTGACGGACCTTGCGGGAGCTACGGGTTTCTTCACTCATGTTTATCCCACCAAATCCTTATTTCAATGCGCCGGCAGCGGCGATCTCGCGGGCGCGCATTTCGGTCTGAATACGCGCGATGTCCTTCTTGACCTGCTTCACACGAGCGGTGTTGTCCAGCTGGCTGGTAGCCATCTGGAAGCGCAGGTTGAACAGCTCAGCACGGGCTTCCTTCAGCTTGACGGTAAGATCGTCAGAAGAGAGCTCGCGAATCTCGACGGCCTTCATTATTCAGCCACCTCCGATTCCTTGGTAACGATCTTGCACTTGATAGGAAGCTTCTGAATGGCGAGACGCAGGGCCTCTTTAGCGGTAGCCTCGTCGACGCCGCCGATCTCGAACATGATACGGCCGGGCTTGACGACAGCAACCCAAGCTTCCGGGTTACCCTTACCAGAACCCATGCGGGTTTCAGCCGGCTTCTGGGTGATGGGCTTGTCGGGGAAGATGGTGATCCAAACTTTACCGCCACGCTTCATGTAACGAGTCATGGCGATACGAGCGGCCTCGATCTGGCGGTTGGTGATCCAGTGAGCCTCGAGAGCCTGGATGCCGTACTCGCCGTGATGCAGCTGGGTGTAGCCCTTGGCCTTGCCCTTCATAGAGCCGCGTTGCACCTTGCGGTGGCGAATGCGCTTAGGAGCTAGCATTATTTAGCACCCCTTTCGTTGCGATCATTGCGGTCGCGACGGCCGCGCGACGGACGAGAGTTGCCCTCGAGAGCAGGCTGCGGAGTCTTGCCACCGGGGAGCTTTTCGCCGTGGTAGATCCACACTTTGATGCCGATGGAGCCCATCGTGGTAGCAGCGGTGCAGAAGCCGTAGTCGATCTTCGCACGCAGGGTGTGCAGAGGCACGCGGCCTTCGCGATACCACTCGCGGCGGCTCATCTCAGCGCCACCGAGACGGCCGGAGCACTGAATACGGATGCCCAGAGCGCCAGACTTGCGGGCGGACTGAACAGCCTTGCGCATGGCGCGACGGAACGCGACACGGCCTTCGAGCTGCTCGGCGATGGACTGGGCAACCAGGTTGGCGTCGAGCTCGGGGCGCTTGACCTCGATGACCTCGATGTTCACCGGGCCGCCAACGATCTTGGCGAGTTCCTTGCGGAGCTGCTCAATCTCGGAGCCCTTCTTGCCAATGACAACGCCCGGGCGAGCGGTGGTGATGATGACCTTCACCTTGTCGCCAGCGCGCTCGATCTCGACCTTGGCAACAGCGGCCTTGGCGAGATACTTGTCCAGGAACTTGCGAATCTCCATGTCGTTAGCGAGGTTCTTCGCGTAGTCCTTGTCGGAATACCAACGGCTACGCCAATCCTCGGTGATGCCGAGACGGAAGCCGGTGGGCATAACTTTCTGACCCATGCTTTATGCCTCCTTCGGCGCAACGATGATCGTGATATGGCTGGTGCGCTTGCGGATGCGAGCGGCAGAGCCCTTTGCACGAGGACGAATGCGCTTAAACGTGGGGCCTTCGTCGACGAACGCGGCCTTCACGACCAGGTTGTCGGTGGACATGCCATGGTTGTTCTCGGCATTTGCCACAGCCGAGTTGAGAACCTTCTCAATGGTCTCGGCGATAGCGCGCTCCGAGAAGCGCAGGATTTCGCGGGCGCGGACGACGTCCTTGCCGCGGACTTGGTCGATGACGACGCGAGCCTTGCGGGGGCTCACGCGCACATACTTGGCGACTGCCTTAGCTTCCATGTGCGGTCTGCCTCCTTACTTATTTCTTGCTCTTGTCGGCGTGGCCCTTGAACGTGCGCGTAGGCGCAAATTCGCCGAGCTTGTGACCGACCATGGATTCGGTAACGTATACGGGCACGTGCTTGCGACCATCGTGCACGGCAATGGTGTGACCCACCATGTCGGGGAAGATGGTCGAGGAGCGCGACCACGTCTTGATGACGTGCTTTTCGCCAGCTTCGTTCATCGCGGCAATGCGGCCGAGAAGACGCGGCTCGACGAAAGGACCCTTCTTCAAACTTCTGCTCACGGTTTCTCCTTAGCGTTCTAGCTCGCGCTACTTCTTGCGACGACGGATGATCAGGCGGCTCGAAGCCTTCTTCGGGTTGCGGGTGCGATGGCCCTTGGTGGGCTTGCCCCACGGAGACACAGGATGACGTCCCGAAGACTTGTTCTTGCCTTCGCCACCACCGTGCGGGTGGTCGACCGGGTTCATAACCGTACCACGGACGGTCGGGCGGATGCCCTTCCAGCGGTTACGGCCAGCTTTGCCGATCTTGATGTTGGCATGCTCGGCGTTGCCGACTTCGCCAACAGTCGCGCGGCAGGTGAGCAGCACGCGGCGCATCTCGGAAGAGGGCATGCGCAGAATGGCGTACTTGCCTTCCTTACCCATGAGCTGGATAGAAGTGCCAGCGGAGCGAGCCAGCGCAGCACCCTTGCCGGGCTGCAGCTCAACTGCATGGATGAGGGTACCAACAGGGATGTCAGCCAGAGCAAGCGAGTTGCCGGGCTTGATGTCGGCCTCGGAGCCAGACATAACCATGTCGCCAACCTTCAGGCCCTTGGGGTGAAGGATGTAGCGCTTCTCGCCATCAACGTAATGGAGAAGAGCGATACGGGCGGAACGGTTCGGATCGTACTCGATGGTAGCGACCTTGGCGGGGATGCCGTCCTTGTTGCGCTTGAAGTCGATGATACGGTAACGACGCTTCACGCCGCCGCCCTGATGACGGGTGGTGATGCGACCCTTGTTGTTGCGGCCGGCCTTCTTAGGCAGCGGCGCAAGCAGCGACTTCTCGGGCTTCGTGCAGGTGATTTCGGCGAAGTCCGAAACCGTCTGGAAGCGGCGACCAGCGCTGGTCGGCTTGTATTGCTTGATTCCCATCAAACAACCTTTCTTCCTTGGAAGCCTGCTCGCGTGCCACTCCATGCACGTACCAGGCGTTCCACTTACATTTCGGGAACGATTGCCGAATGAGGCGCTTATTGGAGTGCACGCCCTCGACTCCGCTCCCACGCGCCCGGGTGTATCCATACACAGCGGGACGCAACTGCAGAATTATAAAGAGTTGGAAGAGAAATGGGAATATGAAAGCGAAGTTCACAAAATTCGCACGTTCGATGACCTGCGGAATCGCACGGACCGACAGCGAGTGGACACATGCCCTTCGGCCACGGTTCGCTACCGCTCGGCTTCGCCTCGCTATGCGCTCACCTCGCTGCGTTTCATTTAAAAATGAAAGCAAGCTTTAACGCAGAGGGCCGAGAGGCATGCGCGCAGTCACTGTCGGTTCGCGTGATTCCAGACCCTTTGCCGCGTCGGTCTCGGGCATGCCCCCGGCACGCACGAGACCGATACAAGATGCGTTATTCCTTCGCGGCGGCCTTCTTGGCCGTCGTTTTCTTGGCGGCCGCCTTTTTGGCGGGAGCCTTCTTCGCGGCAGGCTTTGCGGCCTTTTCGGCCTTCTTCGCCTCGGCCTTCGCGGCTTTTTCGGCGGCTTCGCGCTCTTTGCT
>CAKUEV010000044.1 GCA_934646845.1 uncultured Slackia sp. | reverse complement strand
AGGTATTCAGGTAGCCATTCACGTAATGGTCGAGGCCATAGGTGATATTCACCGAAACGGCACGCTCGGTGGCGAACTGGCGAGCGAGCTCTTCGATGCGCTGAACGGAAACGCCCGTCTTTTTCGACGCCTCTTCGATGCTGTACTGCGAAAGCTGCTCTTTGAGCAGGGTATACGCCGTGGTGCACTCAATACCGTCGGACGTGGTAAACGTGCCCTCAAGCGCCGGATTCGTAGCTTCCTCAGCCAAAACGGGCGCGTTGGCGTCGAGATCCCACACGTAATATTTATTCGGGACCGCCGCAACTGCCGCCGCAACGACGGTCGCGCCTTGCGACGCATATTTCTCTTTCACTGCCGACACGGTTGCCGCATAGGTCGCGGCGCTCTCGGCCGGCCAGTTGCTCGCACGCAGGTGAGCCTTCGTGTCTTCACGCACCAGGAATGCGCCTGTCGATTTCTGCTTGATGAAATCGAGGTTCTGCAGGTCGTTTTTGATGATGTAATTCGACATGGCAAGCGCCATATAGCCGTCGTAGCCAGGCTTCACTTGTATGTATTCGTCAGAGCGATGCGCCGTGGCCGACTTGATGGGATCGATGCAGATGACCTTCGTGCCGTTTTCCTTAGCCCATTGGATCCAACGCCAATTTTGCGGCGCGGTGAATACGGGGTTCGTGCCCCATACCACGACGAGCGATGAATCGAGCACTGAATTGGGCTCGTTGCAGTAGGCCCAGTCGCCCGTGCCGAGCACGCGGTTGATGCCGTAGCCGGCCGCGTAATCGTAGCTTTGAGCGGTTTTCGTCGCGCCCATAACGCCCGCAAGTCGAGCGAATTGGTTGTAAATGCCGTTCATGTAACCATACTGGCCAGATCCGCAGTCGAAAATAACCGACTTCGGCCCGAACTGGTCTGCCGCGTCTTTGATATGCTTCGCGGCTTCCTCGATGGCCTCCTCCCAGCTGATGGCCTCCCATTCGCCCGCGCCACGCTCGCTACCCGGCACGCGACGCATGGGCTGCTGGATGCGCGTAGGACTATAGATGCGCTCCATGTAGGACGCGCCCTTAAGGCAACCGCCGCGGTAGCCGTCGTTAGGGTAATCGCCTGGCTCAAGCTTCACCACTTTGCCGTCACGCACGTGGGCGAGCCAGCGGCACGAACCCATGCAGTTCGAGCGGCACATGACCTGATGGATTTCTTCGCCATCACCAGCTCGCTTGTCATCGTCGAGTTCTTCGGCAACGGCCAAGTTGGCACCCGCAGCGCCCAGGCATGCAGCTGCGCCTACCGCACCGGTGGTTTTGAGAAAACTGCGGCGCGTGAGCCCCTTCGGGCTGTGTGCTCCTGACATCTCTCCTCCTCCAAAGATCGTGTCAGGATATCCCCTTTGCATGAGGCGAGAAGAGTTTGCTGCGGGCTTGTTTTCGCCCCAGAATGGCGCGCGTCCAGCACTGGACGGGACGCCCGATTCCCCAAATTCCCCTTGCGGCATGCTCGTTCTTATCGGATATCCCCTGCAGCCCTTGCGGGCCGCCCTTTGCGGTTTCGCATCCCCGACGCGAAACCGCTCCTGATAAGAATTGGCCAAATCCTTAGTTGTCATATTGTCACAATGTCTTGCGACAAGCAATCAAACAAATGATGCTATTTTGAGGATAATGCCATCTTGGGGGACGCCAAAACCCATTTCACTTCCGTTATTCAATCATTAACGGAAGCAAAAGCCGGTTCACTTCCGTTATATACCCTTTGACGGAAACGAACCTTCCTATCGTCCATCTCGACGGCGTGCCAGACGCTCTTCCACGAGCGCCTCGATGTCTTCGTCGGTAAGGCCCGCCTCCACGCAACCGCGAATCATATCGTCTACCAGCAATTCGACAGGCGTGTCGTATGCGCGCGCCGCGCCGATTTCTTTCTGTTCCAGCACGAACGTGCCCTTGCCGCGGCGCGTGGAGATGTATCCCTCGCGTTCCAGATCCATGTACGCGCGATTGATGGTGTTGTAGCTGCTATCCAGGTCAACGGCCAGCGCGCGCACCGTGGGCAGTTTGTCACCGGGCAGGTATTTCCCCGAGCCGATGAGGTATGCGATGCGATTTTTCACCTGAATCCACACGGGCAAGCCGCTGGAGTGGTCGACCCGAAACCCCGCCATGAGATTGCCTGCCTGCGTTTCGCTCATCGCTGCCCTTCCTTGTCAATCGCGTCGGCCAGGCTGTCGGAAAGCGCGCTGGGGACCGTGACCACCGTACCCTTCGACGACTTCACCGTTTCGTATTGCTGCAGCATGGTACGCAGACGCAGCGCCGCCGACGGGTCGCCGTAAACCTGAGCCGCTTCGGCCAGCATGTCTGCCATATCGGCCTCGGCCGATGCCACCGTCATGCGCGCGTTCTTTTCGCGGTCGGCCTGCGCCTCGAGCGACATCACGTGCTGCAAGTCGTCGGGAATCACGATGTCGCGCACCTTCACCGATATCACACCGATGCCCCACGCGGCGGCCTCTTTCTCGATATCTTCCTTAATCTCTTGGTCGAGCTGATCGCGGCGCAGCGCGACCTCGGCGACCGTTGAACGGCCCACGGCCTCGCGCATGGCGGTTTGCGCCAGAAACGACACCGCCGCGTAATAGTCCTCGACTTCAGTGCAGGCCTTTTCGGCATCCCATACCATCCAGAATAGCACGGCGTCCACCGTGACGGGCACAAGGTCTGCCGTCAGGGTTTTCTCGGCGTAAAACGGCGTGGCGATGGTGCGCTGGTCAACGCGAATGGTGCCGTGCTCCAAAATGGGAATGGTGAAGTACAAGCCCGGGCCCGCCACGCGCGAGAGATTGCCCATGCGCAGCACCACCACGCGCTCCCACGAAAGCGCGATGTGCACCGACGAAACCGCAAGCAAAGCCAGCACCAGCGCCGCGGATATCTCCACCACGCCGACGCCGCCCGATAGCGCGCGTCCCACAAGCACGGCCGCGCCGAACGCCAGAATGAACACCGTGATGCTGAACACCGTGGCGCCGTTGCGCGACGACTTGCGCGGCACGAACGACGTGGCCGCGCGAATCTCGGCATCTTTGTCACGCACGTCGTAAGGCACGTCGGCGGGCACACGGCGCCTTTCCTTTTCGCTATTTCTTCCGAACACAACAATCCCCTTTCAGAACTGTCGTCAAAACGCCGACGCCAGCATGCTGGCAAGCGACAAAGCCTGCGTTGCGTCGAAGGCCGACACATCCACGACGGCTGCGCGCAACGCCAATCCGCCCACGAGCACACACAACGCCACCCACAAAAGCTGCGAGCGGCTGTTGCTGTAGGTGATGAAGCGCTCCATGACGAACGGCACAGCCAAGCCCAGCACGACAATCGCAAGCCAGAAGAGCCAACGCAGACGGCCCGCGATAAGCGCGTCAGCCGCGGGCTGCGTGCCCTGCGCATGCGCGAGCCACGCAACGTAGAGCGCGATGCATGAGGCCTCGAGCGCGATGACGAGCGAATCGACGCGGGCCAAGGCGCGCACGGGCCGAATGAGCGGAACGCGACTTTCGACAAACGCCGCGCTGCCCAAACATAATGCGATGCCGCACGACGCCCCCGACACTATGAACAACACGACCACCAGCGGCGTTTGCCATGCAAGCACGGAAGCGGCACCGTACAGGAGCACGCCCGTATACGCCACCACAATGCAGCCAATTGCGGCGCCCGCGACCCCGCCGGCGACGGCAATGCGCTTGCGCAGCAGGCCGGCTTCGAGCAAATTTGCCGCAGCAAACGTTGTCGCTATGGCGAGCGCCGCCGCAAGTGCCCATGCGCCCACGGCGATGGGCGTAAGCTCGGGTGCCGTGAACAACGAAACCGCCCGATCGGGACGGCCCAAATCGGCAAGAAGGCACACGACGGCAATTCCGAGGACCACCACGCATGCAGCCCACGCGCGCGCGAAGAATTCCGAAGGAAGAAGCCAGCGGCGCGATGCGATGCGCGGCGAGTTCGCCACCTCGAGCAGCGACAACACCGCGAGCGCGCCGCCGCCCGTGCCGCCCAGGAACAGGTACGCCACAATAAGCGGACCGAATATGCCCATGCGCACCCCTTCCCCCACTTTATCGCAATGTCGCAATGCATAAAGTCAAGTATAGCGGAAGACTGCGCATGAGATTCCGTTTAAAAGCCAGTTCGAATGTGGCATCGGATAACGCGGAATGCCCTTCAGCACTGGAAATTGGAGCGAGAAGTCTGCTTTCCCGCCAAAATGTACCGCGAAACGGTCATACACACCACATTCGAAGCGGCTTCTGAACAAATTGCGACTTTTCGGGCAACCTATGCAACGCTCGAACCGTTTTTTGTCGATTCCGTCCCCGGGCGCCCAAACGCGAAAAGCCGGCCCACAGGACCGGCTTTTATCGGAACATGCACATTATGCGATTGCGTCGCCAAACTGCGACGACGAAGATGAGGCCGTTGCGCTATCGCAAGGCGGGCTAAGCAAAGGTTTACGCGTTCGCGGCAGCCTTGGAGTTGGCAGCGGCCGGGGCGGCCTCCTTCTTCTCGGTGGTGCGGGCGAGAATGTTCGCGTACACAGCGCCCGAGATGTTGTGCCACACGCTGAACACGGTGCCAGGCACAGCGGCGAGCGGCATAGCAGCGAAGTGCGTCAGAGCCAGCGAAGTTGCGAGGCCAGAGTTCTGCATACCAACCTCGATGGAAAGCGTGCGCATCTGCGCCTTGCTCAGACCAAGCACGCGGCCCACACCGTAGCCGAACGCGTAGCCAAGCACGTTGTGGAGCATAACAACCGCGATAACGAGCAGGCCGCTCGTCATGAGCTTAGCGGCATTCGCAGAAACAACGGCCATAATGATCAGAGAGATGGCAATAACCGAAATAAGGGGCAGAACCTTGCCGAACACCTCGGAGACCTTCGGGGCCACGGCGTTGATGATGAAACCGAGCACGATAGGAACAAGCACAACCTGAACGATGGACATGAGCATGCTCACATAGCTCACGTCAATGGACTGACCGGCGAGCAGCAGCACGAGAGCCGGGGTCACAACAGGAGCCATGATGGTGGTGCACGCGGTCATACCAACGGAAAGCGCGACATCGCCCTTGGACAGATACGTCATCACGTTAGAGGACGTACCGCCCGGGCAGCAGCCAACGAGAATGACGCCAACAGCGAGCTCGGTGGGCAGCTGGAAAATGGTCACGAGCAAAAACGCAAGCAGCGGCATAACGATGAACTGCGAGCAGATGCCAACGATAACGGCCTTAGGCTTGGTGAAAACGACCTTGAAGTCGGAAAGCTTGAGCGTCATGCCCATGCCGAACATCACGATGCCAAGGAGCGTATTAACCCAGCTCGTGGGTAGTACGGAATGAACGGGGCCTGGAATGATCAGGGCAATAATCGCTACCGCCAAAGCGATGATTGCCATGTACTTCCCTGCGAAATCACTTACTTTCTCAAGCGTTTTCATTTTCGACTTCCTTTCCGAAACGCTTCGCCGCGCAGCGCATTCCCAGCAGGGGTGAAACGCTCGGGTCGTGGCGGAAAGGTCGATCGTAGTGCGAATTACCAGTGCTCGGCAGTGCGCGTCTACGACGTACATGCCCTATGCATGTGAACGCAAGTATAACTATCGCACACTAAAGTGCAAGAGCATTTTCCGGCATTTTGGAAAAATGCTTTGATAATCAAAGAAACCCAGGTGAAACGCCTCTGAAATGTGGCGGAAATGAGACAGCCATATGAAGAGGCCTGCATAATAAGAAGCAGAACGAATCGCCCCGTAAACCAAAAGCCGGCTTGCAGCGCAATGCCACAAGCCAGCTCTCTCACGTATCAAGATAAATGAAACGCACTATGCGTTCAGCGCGGCCTCCACGGCTTCGAGCACGCCGTCGATGGCGACCGACTGCTTCTCGCCGGTAGCGCGAGGCTTCACTTCCACGGAGCCCTCTTTCAGACCGCGCTTGCCCACAACGACCTGCACGGGCCAACCGATAAGGTCGGCATCGGCGAACTTCACGCCCGCGCGCTCGTCGCGGTCGTCAAGCACCACTTCCCAACCGGCGCACGCGAGCTCGTCGGCGATTTTGGCAGCAGCCTCGGTCACTTCGTCGGGCTTGCCGGAGAGTGGAATCACGCACACGTGCGCCGGGGCGATGCCCACGGGCCACACGATGCCGTTCTCATCGTGGCTCTGCTCAACGGCGGCAGCCATGCAGCGCGACACGCCCACACCGTAGCAGCCCATCACGAACGGTTTCTCGACGCCGTCTTCGTCCATGAAGGTAACGCCCATGGCCTCGGAGTACTTCGTGCCCAGCTTGAAAATCTGGCCGGCCTCGATGCCGCGCGCGATGGAAAGAGGCTTGCCGCACTTCGGGCAGGCGTCGCCCTCCTTCACCATGCACAGGTGCTCCCAGGCATCCACCGTGAAGTCTTCGCCCTGCTTGGCGCCCGCAAAATGGAAGCCGTCGACGTTCGCGCCCACGAGCCAGCGCTCGATGCCGCGCAGGCTTTCATCGGCGGCAATCTTCACACCCTCGGGCAGGCCGACCGGGCCCATGGAGCCCTTCACAAGGCCCGCTTCCTTCATTTCGGCGTCGGAAAGCGGCGTGAACTCGCCAAGCAAGTGCTCGACGGCCACCTCGTTCACCTCGTAGTCGCCGGGAACGAACAGCACCCACAACGCTCCGTCGGAAGCCTTGCAGGAGAGTGCCTTCACGCAAGCGTTTTCAGTGGTGCCCAAGAACGCGGCGAGTTCCTCGATGGTGTGCACGCCTGGGGTCTCGAGCTTCGTAAGCGCGTCGGCCGCATACGCCACGGGGTGCGGCGTTGCCTGGGCGGCTTCGGTGTCGGCCGCATAACCGCAGGTGCAGCTCGCGATTTCGGCTTCACCGGTATCGGCGAGCACCATGTATTCCTCGGAAGCATTGCCGCCGATCTGGCCCGAGTCGGCCACGACCACGCGGTAGTCGAAGCCCATGCGGTCGAACATGTTGATGTAGGCCTCGCGCATGCGGGCGTAGCTGGCATCCAGGCCGGCCTCGTCGGCGTCGAAGCTGTAAGCGTCCTTCATGATGAACTCGCGGCCGCGCATGAGCGCAAAGCGCGGGCGGCGCTCGTCGCGGAACTTCACCTGAATTTGGTAGAGGTTCTTCGGCAGGTCTTTATAGCTGCGAAGCTCGTTGTTCACCAGGTCGGTCACGATTTCCTCGTGCGTGGGGCCAAGGCAGAACTCGTTGTCGTGGCGGTCGGTCACGCGCAGAAGTTCGGGGCCATAAACGTCCCAGCGGCCCGAACGATGCCACAGCTCAGCGGGCTGCACGAACGGCATAAGAATTTCCTGGCCGCCGTGGGAATCCATTTCCTCACGCACGATGGTCTCGATTTTGCTAATGACGCGCATGCCGAGCGGCAGGAAGGTGTACAGGCCGGCGGCTTCTTTGCGAATCATACCCGCGCGAACGAGCAGCTTCGCCGATTCAATGTCGGCGTCAGAGGGATCTTCCTTCAACGTGGGAGCGTAAATGTCGCTCATGCGCAAAACGGGTTGTTTGCGAATGTTTGCCATGGATGGTTCCTTTTCTATGTTGGTTCCAATGCGGAAATTGAACGCGTGGTTACGGTTTCGATGGAGCGCCCCGCGCGGCTGCAGCGCGGAAAGTGATACGGTCGAGCCGATGCCGCAACGCCGCGGGCGATGTTGCGAAGGGCGGCGCATCGAGCACCGGCGCGAGCGATTAGGCCAGCTTTTCGAGCTCTTCCATCAGCGCGTCTACGATATCGGCCTCGGGCACTTTACGCAAGACCTCGCCGCGTTTGAACACGACGCCCGAGCCCGCGCCGCACGCCACGCCAAGGTCGGCGTCGGCGGCTTCGCCCGGACCGTTCACAACGCAGCCCATAACGGCGACCTTCACCGGCTCGACGCGGTTCGCGAGACGCTCGTCGACTTTCTTCGCGAGGTCGATGAGGTTCACCTGGCAGCGGCCGCATGTGGGGCAGCTTATGATTTCGGGGCCGCGGCGGCGCAAATCGAGCGCGGCGAGCAGCATCCAGCACGCGCGTACCTCTTCGGTAGGCTCGTCGGTGAGCGAAATACGCATGGTGTCGCCGATGCCCTCGTTCAGAAGAATACCCAGGCCGCAAGCCGATTTAATGACGCCCTGCATGAGCGTGCCTGCTTCGGTGATGCCGATATGCAGCGGCACCTGCGGAATTTCCTGCGCGAGCGCGCGGTAGGTGGCGATGGTCGCCTGCACATCGTGCGCCTTGGCTGAAACCACGACGTCGCCGAAGTCGCGCTGCTCGAAGTGGCGCACGTATTCGACGGCAGATGCGGCAAGCTTCTCGGGAAGCGTGAGGTCGGCGCGTGCCTTCAACGCGTCGTCGAGCGAGCCGGCGTTTACGCCGACACGAATGGGAATATGGGCGGCGCGAGCGGCTTCGATGACTTCGTCGGTCTTTTCCCAACCGCCAATATTGCCTGGGTTGATGCGCAGCTTCGCCGCGCCGCGGCGAGCAGCTTCGATGGCGATACCTGCATCGAAATGCACGTCGGCGACCACCGGCAAGGGGCTTTTCGCGCACACCTCGGCGAATTGGTCCAGGTAGGCGCGACGAGGAATGGCCATGCGTACCACTTCGCAGCCAGCCGCCTCAAGCGCGCGGATTTGACGCAGGTTCGCTTCCACATCGTCGGCGGGAGCATTGAGCATCGACTGCACGACGCATGGTGAGCCGCCGCCCATGGGCACTCCGCCCACGCTCACGCGGCGCGTGCGCTGATTCGGACGCAGCGAGGCGACAGCGGCGGGCGATGCGGCAGCATCGGACGCGACAGCGGCACTGCCGGCAGCGGCGGGCGAGCCGACGGGCACCGTTGCGGCATCGGGCATATTCGTTTCACAAGCTTGCATATTTCCCCTTATGGTCGGGCATAACCGCTTAATTTTACGCCCAAATGAGCGCGCCGAAGACCAACAATGCTCAACAGCGCAGTTTCGCCATGCACGGCATACGCAACCGCTCCGTTCGCCACGACGAGTTCGCCAGAAGCGGCAGACTTGCCCAATACGCGCCCTATCCCTTTCGGGTGGCGTCCACCATCTTCTCGAGTGCGGAATCGGAGAAGCCGTCGCTGTATGCACTCGGAATGACAACCGTTCCGCCCGAGCTCTTTACGCTTTCGTAGAGAAGATGCATGGTGCGCAAACGCAACGCAATATCGTTTTCCTTGTATTGATCCGCCGCCTCAACAAGCATGGAGGAGATATCCTTTTCGACCTCGGCGAGCACCATTCGAGCATTTTTTTCACGCTCCGCTTGGGCTTCGGCGCTCATCGCCTCCTGCAAGCTTTCGGGAATTACGATATCGCGAATCTCAACCGACAAAATCGTAATACCCCACTGGCTCGTCTTTTCCTCGATGACTTCTTGTAGCTCTTCGTCAAGCTGATTACGTCGCACGGCAACCTCGGAAGCGCTCGCTCGGCCAATGGCATCGCGCAACGCCGTCTGGGCAACGAGCGATACGGAATTGTAGTAATTCTCCACCTCAAGCGCAGCCTTTTCGGCATCCCACACCATCCAGAACAAAACTGCGTCGACGTTAATCGGAACCAAGTCGCTCGTCAACGTGGCCTCAGCGCCAAAGCCTGTGAGCATAACGCGCTGGTCGGCAACAAGCGCAACTTGTTCAAAAATGGGAATGGTGAAATAGACACCAGGACCCTTCGTGCGACTGTATTTTCCCAAGCGCAACACGACAACCTTTTCCCATTGCAGTGCGATATGGATTGACATGCTCGCAAGCACTGCCACAAGAAGAGAGGCGCCGAGCGTCCACACGGTCGCGTCCTCGAAAGCCAAGCGGCACGCGCCAAATACAATGAGAAACGCCGCCGAAAAAACGAACGCAGAAAATAATACCGAACCGTTTTGTGACGTCTTGCGATCGGAACGCGAATTATATTTCTCGATAGAAGCCGCTTTTTGAGCGCGGCGCTCACGCCTTGGGACCTTTTCCTCTTTCATTCAGATTCCTTTTCTCGGAAAGAATCGCCTGGGATTCCAGCTGAATCTCATGCGCCACATCAAGCATGCGCAGGCGAACTTCGTCGAGCGACATGCCCATCGACATGCATCGACGAATGGCATCGTCCAAAACCGTGTCGACCGCCGACAGCATGTCCTCGCACGATTCGCGCGCTATTTCTTTGACGAAAACACCGCGACCGCGCACGCTTACCACATACCCCGAGTGCTCGAGGTCGACATAGGCCTTGCTAACCGTGTTGTAATTGATGGACAAATCTGCCGCGAGGCTGCGCACGCTCGGCAGCTGCTCACCTGGTTCGTAGCGACCGGTTTTGATGAGGTAGACGAATCGATTGCGCAGCTGAACCCACACCGGCAAACCCGACGTTTCATCAAGCTTGAAATCTTGCATGCGCACCCCATCAATACTATTGGCCAACACCACGATTGTAGCGAAAAAGCCTTCCTAATGCAGGCCGGCACTCACAAGGCACAAGCGCAAGGCAAGACCGCCGAAAATGCACAGAACGTCAGAAGCGGGAAGTGTGGCAACTTGGCGAAGCGATGCGGGAGCAACTTCTCGGATGAGGGGAATAGCCAAACCGCACATCACCACCCCGCCAAGAAACCATACCTCCAAATCGCCCGAAAACAGCAGCATGCACGAATCGGCTGCCCTCCCGCCACGGTTCATCGCGCCCGCCAGAAAAGATGCAAGAAGACACGCCTCGATCGCCAGGGCGATAATATGCCCCCAACGCAATGCCGCATTTGCGCCTTCGAGCATCCAGGTATCACGCAAGAGCGAACCCGCGAACGCGCAGCCCGAAAAACCCATCGACAACGCCGAGGCAACAAAAAGGGCAACTATAAGGGGGCTCGTCCAAAATGCGACAGCCTGCGTCGACGCAAGGTACACACCGGTATAAGCCATAACAGCGCCGGAGAGCAAAATGCACGCAACCTCACCGACTCTGTGCGCGGCAATCGAAACCCGCACGCGCCCGACAAAATAATTCGCAAAAACAAGAAAGCCTGAGCACACGATGAGCGCAGTAAGGAACATCGCTCCATAAGCGAGCACCGATACCGACGACGGCCGCATAAACAGCATCACGAAGCGCTCCGGTTTGCCCAAATCAAGAAGCAGGCACAGCGCACCGCACGAGACGATAACGAAGCCCCACAGGAAACACCGGTTTCGCCATTCGTCAAACGCCGCTATCTCGATTTCATTGCAATCAAGCACGCAATGAAACACGAGGCTCGCGAATGCGGATACGAACAACAAGCCCGAGCCGAAGCCGCCGAGGAATAAATACACTATGACAAAAGCGCTGAACATACCTCCCCCTTGCAACGCATTGCCCC